>SKTG01000365.1 GCA_007118045.1 Nitriliruptoraceae bacterium | reverse complement strand
TCGACGACCGTGGCTCACGGATGGTCGAGCGCGCCTTCGAGGAGCCGAAGAGCGCGCTGAACATCTTCGTGAAGGATCTCGGGCTGGTCCTGGAGGCCGCCGGCTCGCAGCGGTTCCCCACACCGCTGACGACCGCGGCCAACCAGCTGTTCCTGATGGGGGCGGCCCAGGGGATGGGCTTCGAGGACGATTCCGGGATCCTGCGCGTCTACGAACGTTGGCTCGCCATTCCCGACGACACGCCGTCGTCCTGACGGTGGCCCCGATGGCGGACCCGGCGATCGGGTGACGCGGCGGCCGGCGCTCGCGGCGGTGCCTCCGAGGACCTAGGGTTCCGCGGCGGTCGCGGGGGACGCGACATCTCATCCCGGGACGGAGGGAACGTGGTCCAGCAACAGGCTCCCGGCCTGCGCGTGCTCGTCATCGGCGCGGCCGGCATGATCGGGCGCAAGCTGGCCGCGGCGTTCGCCGCCCGTGGCAGCGTCGGGTCCTCACCGATCGCGCACATGACCCTCGCGGACGTGGTCGCGCCGCCGGTGCCCGAGGACGGCGTGGTCGACGCGATCGAGACCGCCGCCGTCGACATCGCCGACCCGGCGAGCGCAGCCGGGCTCGTCGCCCCACGGCCCGACGTCATCTGCCACCTCGCCGCCGTCGTCTCCGGCGAGGCCGAGGAGGACTTCGACAAGGGCTACCTCGTCAACCTCGACGCCACACGCTGGTTGTTCGACGCCATCCGGGCGGCCAGCGCCGACGGGTCCGGCTACCGGCCGCGCGTCGTCTACGCCTCGACCCTGGCCGTCTTCGGTGGCCCGTTCCCCGACCGGATCGGCGACGAGTTCCTGACCGCTCCCGCGACCAGCTACGGCACGCAGAAGGCGATCGGCGAGCTGCTGGTCAACGACTACAGCCGCCGGGGCTTCATGGACGGGATCAGCCTGCGGCTGCCCACCATCTGCGTCCGGCCCGGCGCCCCGAACAAGGCGGCTTCCGGGTTCTTCTCCAACATCATGCGCGAACCCCTGGTCGGCGAACCCGCCGTCCTGCCGGTCAGCGACACCGTGCGGCACTGGGTCGCGAGCCCCCGATCCGCGGTCGGGTTCTTCGAGCACGCCGCCGCGCTCGACACGAGCCGGCTGGGGGTGCGACGCGCGCTGAACATGCCGGGGCTCTCCATCACCGTCGCCGAGCAGATCGAGGCCCTGCGCGAGGTCGCCGGGCCGGGCGCGGTCGAGCTGATCCGGCGCGAGCGTGATCCGCTCGTCGAGGAGATCGTGTCCGGGTGGTCGGAGGACTTCGACCCGCGCCGTGCCGAGCAGCTCGGCTTCGAGGCGGACGCCTCGTTCGAGGACGTCCTGCGGGTCCACATCGACGAGGAGCTCGGAGGCCGGCTGGAGGCCTGGGAGGGACGCTGACATGACCTCGATCGCGGTGGTGACGGGAGCGGGTTCGGGCATCGGCCGAGCCGTCAGCGTGGCCCTCCTGGCCGAGGGGTACCGGGTCGCGCTCGTCGGCAGGCGGCGCGAACCGCTCGAGGAGCTCGCGACCGAACACGATCCGGACGGCGAGAGCACGCTCGTCACGCCAGCGGACATCGCACACCCGGAACAGGTCGACGACGTGTTCGCCGCCGTCCTCGAGCGGTGGGGTCGGGTGGACCTGCTGGTCAACAACGCGGGGACCACCGCCCCACCGATCCCGCTCGAGGACGTCACGGCCGACGACTGGGACGCCATCGTGGGCGTCAACCTCAGCGGCGCCTTCTTCTGTACCCAGGCGGCGTTCCGGGCGATGAAGGCCCAGGACCCCCGAGGGGGGCGCATCATCAACAACGGGTCGATCTCGGCGACGACCCCGCGCCCACGATCGGCCCCGTACACCGCCACCAAGCACGCGGTCGCCGGGCTGACGAAGGCGGCGGCGCTGGACGGACGCGACGTCGACATCGCCGTGGGTCAGATCGACGTCGGCAACGCGCGGTCCGAGCTGACGGCCTCCATGCACGAGGGGGTACCCCAGGCCGACGGCTCGACCGCGCCGGAGCCGGTGATCGACGCCGAGCACGTGGCGCGGGCCGTGCTCTACATGGCCGGTCTGCCGTTGGAGGCGAACGTCCTGTTCATGAACGTGATGGCCACGAAGATGCCGTTCGTGGGGCGCGGTTGACCGGCGCCCCGAGGCCCCGGGACGCCCGGCGCGAGAACGTCAGTCCCGCTCGCGGCCGAGCAGGTTGGTGGCGAGCAGGCTCAGCACGATCTCGCCGTCCTGGTTGGTCAGCGTGCCGCGCGAGACGAGGATCGCTCGGTCGGGCTTGCTCCGTGACGACCGGTGCTCCACGACCTCGACGCTGCCACGGAGCGTGTCACCCGGCCGCACCGGTCGCTGCCAGCGCACCTCCTCGACGCCGGGGGAGCCCAGGCTGACCGTGTGGTTGAGGAGACCATCGGCCAGCAGCCGCATGAAGAGCGCGCACGTGTGCCAGCCGCTGGCGATGAGCCCTCCGTAGACCGAGGCGCGCGCGGCGGCCTCGTCGACGTGGAAAGGCTGCGGGTCGTAGCGGCGTGCGAAGTCGAGGATCTCCGCCTCGGTCACCCGCACCTCACCGAGCGTGACGGTGTCGCCCGGAGCGAGCTGTTGCACGTCCACGGCGGTCCTGTCGTGGGTCCGCTGGCGCGGACGGGTGGGACGAGCCTAGTCCCCGGTGCCAGTAGCCTCCCGGGCCGTCGCCTCGGGGAACAGGACGGTGAGGTGGGTCGCAGCTGCGTGGCGGGGGAGCACGCCGTCCCGGACCGGACGGTCCGCCTGCCGAGGGCCACGTGAGCGACGCGGACGTCCGGCGGCCTCGGCCCCTGCGCGTGGTCGTCGCGGCCGTGCTCGCCACCGCCACCGGTGCGTTGCCGGTGTTCCTGCTCGGCGGCGTGGCCGTGCAGGTCCGCGCCGAGCTCGGGTTCGGGGAGGCGCGCCTGGGTCTCGCGGTCACCCTGTTCTTCGCGCTGTCGGCTGTCGGCTCGGCTGCGGCCGGCAGGCTCACCGAGCAGCTCGGGGTCCATCGCACGATGCTGACCACCGCGCTGGTGGCCGTGGTGGCGTTCACGATCATCGCGCTCGCCCCGGCCTGGTGGGCCATCGCCGCGGGCCTGGCCGTCGGTGCGCTGGCGAACGCACTGGCGCCTCCGGCGGCGAACCTGCTGCTCGCCCGGGGCGTGGACCGTCGGCGCCAGGCGCTGGCGTTCGGCCTCAAACAGAGCGCGGTGCCGCTGACCTCGTTGCTCGGGGGGCTCGCGGTCCCCCTGTTCGCGCTCACGCTGGGATGGCGATGGGCCTTCGCCGCTGGCGCCGTCATGGCCTGCACGCTCTTGCTGGTCGCGCCTCGCGACGCCGATCGCCCGGCGACGGGGTCCCGAGCGCGCCGTGGCAGCGTGCCGGTGCTGGTGGCGGGGGCCAAGCGGCCGTTGGTGGTCCTGGCGGTCGGCGCCGCGTTCGCGAACATCGGTTCCAACTCGCTGGGCGTGTTCCTGGTCGAGAGCCTCGTCGCCCAGGGAGCCGCGGAGGCCGTCGCCGGGCTCGCGCTCATGGTCGGCAGCGCCGTCGGCATCGGGGTGCGCGTCACGTTGGGCTGGTGGGCCGACCGGGTCGACCGCGAGCTGTTCTTCGGGGTCGCCGCCGCCATGATGCTCACCGGCGCGCTCGGGTACATGCTCCTCGCGACCGGCCGCCTCGCGTTGGCCGGCCCGGCGATCGTCCTGGCGTTCGGTGCCGGGTGGGGGTGGAACGGCCTGTACAGCTTCTCCGTGGTCGCGGCGAACCGGGAGGCCCCGGCGGCGGCCACCGGCATCGCCCAGGCCGGGCTCTTCGCGGGGGCCATGGCGGGCCCGGGGATCGCGGGACTGCTGATCGAACGTTCCGGTTTCGCGCTCGCCTGGGGCACCCTGGCCGTGTCCATGGTCGTCGCCGGCGGCTGCATGGTGGTCGGTGCCCGTCTGATCGGAGCGCGGGCGCAGGTCCAGGTGGCGGCGGACGCGTCGGAGCCACGGGTCGGCCCGGAGGCCCCGGACGTCCCCGAGGGCCCGGGCGCGTCGAAGGGGCCGGAGCGACCGGACGCCTGACCCGGGGTCGGCCCCCGTCCCACGGCACCGTCCGGCCCTTGCCGCCACTGTGACGGGCTGGCTAGGGTGGGGTCGACCATCAGGTGGACAGACCATCGGCGTCCCGCGGACGAGGGGGCGGCGCATGGTGCTGCGTGTGCGGCGCGTGCGGATCCGGTCGCTGGCCGGTTCGACCGCCGCGACGGCGGTGTCGCCCCGACACGGCGGCTGGACCGTGCGTTCCACCCGGCGTGCGGAGGAGTGACGCGATGCGAGCGTTCGTCAAGGGCAGCAGCGAACCGCTGGACGGTGCGGTGCGTCAGGTCGATCCGCCGAGGCCCGGGCCGGGTGAGGTCCGCCTCCAGGTCGCGGCATGCGGGATCTGCGGCAGCGACCTGCACGCCCTGCGCAGCGACCCCGGGTTCGAGTGGCTGGCGCCACCGGTCACGATGGGTCACGAGTTCGCGGGCACGGTGGTCGAGGTCGGCGACGGCGTCGTGGACGTCGAGGTGGGGGCCAGGGTCGCCGCCATGTCGATCCAGGGCTGCCTCGACTGCGCCGTCTGCCGGCGCGGCACCACCCAGCTGTGCCCCTCGCGGGTGGTCGTCGGCCTCAGCTACGACGGTGGGTTGGCCGACGAGGTGGTGCTGCCCGCCCGGCACCTCGTCGCCGTCCCCGAGACCGTCACGCTCGAGCACGCCGCGGTCGCCGAGCCCCTCTCCGTCGCGGTCCGTGCGGTGCTGCACGAACCCCTGGTCGGACCCGGGGACGCCGTCGTGGTCTCGGGACCGGGCCCGATCGGGCTGCTGTCGGCTCGTCTGGCGCAGCTGGGGGGCGGCGAGGTCTGCGTGACGGGGAGCCCCGCCGACGTCGACCGGCGCCTGGCGATCGCGAGCCGCTGGGGCATGCACACCGCGGTCGTCGGCGAGCGGGAGCCGGCCGAGGTGCTGGGTCGCGAACCCGATGTCTGGGTCGAGGCCTCCGGTGCGGCGCCCGCCCTCCGCGGCGCGATCAGCGCGGTCCGGCGCGGGGGCGCGATCGTGGTGGTCGCCCTCTACGCGGACACGTTCCCGTTCTTCGCGACCGAGGCGGTCCGCAAGGAGCTCACGCTGCGGTTCAGCTACGCCTCGGCTCACCCCGAGTACGTGCAGGCGCTCGCGTTGCTCGCGGACGGCTCCGTCGACGCGGCGCCGTTGATCGACCGGTTCGACCTCTCGGACGCACGGGACGCCTTCGACGCCGCCTACGCGGGTTCGGCCGTCAAGCCGCTGATCGTTCCATCCCCCGGCGACGGCTCGAAGCAGGCAAGCTAGGCGGCGCCCGCGTTCCACCCGATCAAGGACACGACATGACCGCACTGTGGAAGCTCGACCTGGACGGCACCTCGCGTTGGGCGCGCGGCACCGCCGACGGCCCGACCGAACTGCTCGCCGAGGACGTCACGCTCACCGGCCTGTTGCAGGCCGACGGGCCGTCGGTCGCGGACATCGACGACCTCCCCGGCGCCGGCGAGGTCCCCTCGGACGCGCGGGTGCTCGCTCCCGTCGACGACCAGGAGGTCTGGGCGGCGGGGGTGACCTACCTGCGCAGCCGTGACGCCCGCAAGGAGGAGTCCGCGGCGCCGGACCACTACGACCACGTCTACGACGCGGAACGTCCCGAGCTGTTCTTCAAGGCCACTCCCCAGCGCGTGCGTGGGGTCGGCGAACCGATCGGTGTACGTGAGGACTCCGAATGGGACGTCCCCGAACCCGAGCTGGGGGTGGTGCTGGACGTGGCCGGCCAGGTGGTCGGCTACGTCATCGGCGACGACGTCTCGTCGCGCAGCATCGAGGGCGAGAACCCGCTGTACCTGCCGCAGGCGAAGGTCTACGACGGCAGCTGCTCCCTGGGCCCGTGCATCGTCCCCGTCGACGCGGCGCCGACGTTGTCGGACATGCGCATCGAGCTCACGGTGAGCCGCGACGGCGAGGTCGTCTACCGCGACCAGGTCAGCGTCGACGACCTGCGCCACGAGCCCGGCGTGCTCGGCAGCTGGCTGTACCGGTCGATGCCGTTCCCGTCCGGCGCGGTGCTGCTCACGGGCACCGCGATCGTGCCGCCGAGCGAGTTCACGCTGACCCCCGGTGACGAGGTGGCGATCTCGATCGAGGGTCTGGGCACCCTGCACAACCCGGTGGAGCTCGTCGCCACGGGGCCGGCCACCACCGCTGGGAAGGGCTGAGACATGCGGATCACCGCGCTGGACGTCCTCGATCTGCGCTTCCCGACGTCCCGTGCCAAGGACGGCTCGGATGCGATGAACCCCGACCCGGACTACTCGGTCGCGTACGTGATCCTCGGCTGCGGGGACGGCGAGCCGGAGGGACACGGCTTCACCTTCACCATCGGTCGCGGCAACGAGGTCTGCGTCGCCGCCATCGAGGCGCTGCGTCCGCTGGTGATCGGGCTCGACCTCGACGACGTGTGGGCCGACATGGCCGGGTTCTGGCGACGGATCACCGGTGACAGCCAGTTGCGGTGGATCGGACCGGAGAAGGGCGCGATCCATCTCGCCGGCTCCGCGGTGGTCAACGCCGTCTGGGACCTGCTGGCCAAGCGCGCGGGCAAACCGCTGTGGAAGCTGCTGGTGGATCTCGAGCCGGAGGAACTCGTGCGGTGCGTCGACTTCCGCCACATCGCCGACGCGATCACCCCGGACGAAGCGATCGAGCTGCTGCGCGGGATCCAGGACGGCAAGGCCGACCGCGAGCAGGAGATGCGCCGTGACGGCTTCCCGGCCTACACCACCTCGGCCGGATGGCTGGGCTACTCCGACGAGAAGGTGCGGCGACTGTGCCAGGAGGGCCTCGACGAGGGTTTCGACCACTTCAAGATCAAGGTCGGTCAGGACCTCGAGGCCGACCGTGCACGCGCGGCGCTGATGCGGGAGATGATCGGTCCCGACCGGCGTCTGATGATGGACGCCAACCAGGTCTGGGAGGTCGGCGAGGCGATCGAGTGGATGCGCTCGCTGGCGGAGTTCGACCCCTACTGGATCGAGGAGCCACTGAGCCCGGACGACGTGCTCGGTCACGCGGCCGTGGCGGAGGCGCTCGAGCCCATGGGCGTCGCGACCGGTGAGCACGCGGCGAACCGCATCATGTTCAAGCAGTTCATGCAGGCCGGGGGGATGCAGTTCTGCCAGCTCGACGCCTGCCGGCTGGGGGGTGTGAACGAGGTGCTGGCGGTGCTGTTGCTGGCACGCAAGTTCGACGTACCGGTGTGCCCCCACGCTGGTGGCGTCGGGCTGTGCGAGTACGTCCAGCACCTGTCGATCTTCGACTACATCGCGGTCTCCGGTGACCTGGATGGACGTCTCGTCGAGTTCGTCGACCACCTCCACGAGCACTTCGTGGACCCGGTCCGCATGCGCGACGCCCGCTACCAGGTCCCCGAGCTGCCGGGCTACAGCGCGCAGATGCATGCCGAGACCCTCGAACGCTTCCGGTACCCCGACGGGGCGGAGTGGGCCGCAACGCCGCCGTGGCAGCCGGCGGCCTTCGTGCCGGAGGTGGACCGATGAGCGACGGAGCGTGGCAGCGGGCGTTCGAACTCGTGCCCGACGGGATGCGCGTGGGCGACACCTGGCGAGAGGCCGCGAACGGCTCCACCCTCGCGGTGGAGGATCCCGCGACCCTCGAGGAGCTGGCGCGCGTCCCCGACGCCACCGTGGACGACGGGCTCGCCGCCCTCGATGCCTGCGCCGCCGCCCAGGTGGCCTGGGCGGCGAAGGCGCCGCGTGAGCGCAGCCAGCTGCTCCGGGCCGCGCACGAGGCGATCCTGGCGGACCACGAGGCGCTGGCCACGCTGATGACGGCGGAGATGGGCAAGCCCCTGGCGCAGTCGCGCGGTGAGGTGAGCTACGCCGCCGACTTCTTCCTCTGGTTCTCCGAGGAGGCGGTGCGGGTCGAAGGACGCTGGTCGGTGGCGCCGAGCGGCACCCACCACGCACTGGTCGTGCCGCAGCCCGTGGGCCCGTGCCTGTTCGTGACCCCGTGGAACTTCCCGCTCGCGATGGGCGCACGCAAGCTCGCGCCGGCGCTTGCCGCCGGCTGCACCACGATCCTCAAGCCCGCACCCCAGACCCCGCTGTCCTCGCTGGCCCTGGCGGGGATCCTCGACCGGGTCGGCGTGCCGAGCGGTGTGGTCAACGTGCTCCCGACCACCGACGCCGCATCGGTCGTCGGCGCGCTCCTCGAGGACACCCGGCTGCGCAAGCTGAGCTTCACTGGGTCGACGGCCGTGGGCAAGATCCTGTTGCGAGGGGCCGCGGAGAACGTGCTGCGCACGTCGATGGAGCTCGGTGGCAACGCCCCGTTCATCGTGTGCGAGGACGCCGACATCGACGCGGCGGTGGACGGTGCGGAGCTCGCGAAGCTTCGCAACATGGGCGAGGCCTGCACGGCGGCGAACCGCTTCTACGTGCACGAGGCCGTCGCGGACCGCTTCGTCGACGCGTTCAGCGAGCGGCTCGCGTCCAAGACGGTCGGGCCGGGGCTCGAACCCGGCACCGACGTCGGGCCGCTGATCGACGGTGACGCCGTGTCCAAGGTCGACCGGCTGCTCGACGACGCCTTCGCCCGCGGAGCCAGCCGTGTCCGCCCGCCCCGTGACGTCCCGGAGGTCGGCCACTTCGTGGCACCGCAGGTGCTGGTCGACGTCCCGGACGATGCGGCGATGTCGTGCGAGGAGATCTTCGGACCCGTCGCGGCGATCCACCGCTTCAGCGACGACGACGAGGCCATCGCGGCAGCGAACGACACGGTGCACGGGCTGGTGGCCTACGTCTACAGCCGGGACCGCGCACGCGGACGGCGCTACGTGATGGAGCTCGAGTGCGGGATGGTCGGCCTCAACAAGGGCGTCGTCTCGGATCCCGCCGCCCCGTTCGGTGGGGTGAAGCAGTCCGGCATCGGTCGAGAGGGCAGCCACGAGGGCATCGAGGAGTTCCTGGAGCTGAAGTACGTGGCCGAGGCGTGACCGGGACCACGCACGACACGGCGACCCGGTGGCCCGAGGTCGAGCAGCACCGCCGGCTGGTCACCGAGGTGCTGCTGGCGCTCGGGGCGACGGCGACGACCGCCGGGGCCCAGGCGGACGTCCTGGTCGAGGGTGACCTGCGCGGTCATCCGTCGCACGGCCTGCAGCGCCTCCCGATGCTGGTCGATCGGATCAGGGGCGGCCTGGCCGATCCCGCCGCGAGCGGCGAGCACGCGTGGCGTTCGCGCTCGGTGCTGGCCGTCGACGGAGGGCGCGGACTCGGGCCTCCGGTCGCCTTCGCCGCGCTCGATGCCATCGTCGAACGCGCCGGGCAGGAGGGCGTGACGATCGCGGCGATCTCGAACGCGAACCACCTCGGCATGCTGGCGCCGTACGTCGAGCGTGCCGCGATCGCCGGCGTCGCCGCCATGGCCACCACGACGAGCGAGCCGCTGGTGCACCCGTGGGGTGGTCGTGACGCCGGCGTCGGGACGAACCCGCTCGCGCTCGCCGTACCGACCCCGGAGGATCCGGTGGTGCTCGACATGGCCACCGGCGCGGTCTCGCGCGGCAAGGTGATCGACCACGCCAACCGCGACGACCCCCTGCCGGCGGGTGTCGCGGTGGACGCGGCCGGTGACCCGACGACCGACCCCCACGCGGCGCTCGAGGGCGCCATCACGCCCTTCGGTGGCCCGAAGGGCTACGCCCTGGCGGCCGGTCTCGAGTTCCTGGTCGGGGCGCTGACCACCTCCGCGCTCGGACGCGACGTCGTCGGCACCCTCGATGCGTCCGAGGTCTGCAACAAGGGCGACCTGCTGCTCTGCTTCGCACCCGAGGTGGTCGCCGGCACCGATCGTCGTGACGTGCTGGCCGCCTTCGTGCGGGAGCTGCGCGCGACCCGGCCGGCGGACCCTGAGCATCCGGTGAGCGTCCCAGGCGACCGGTCGCGCGAACTGCGGGCCCGCCGGGCCGCCGAGGGTCGCGTGCCCGTCAGCGGTCGGGTCTGGGCGCAGGTCGCCGCGATCGCCGAGGAGCTCGACGTCGCCCGACCGGGCAGCGTTCCCACCAGCGAGGAGGACACCGCTCCATGATCGGTACCCGACGGAGTCCGCGTCAGTTGCTCGAGGGGGAGGGCACGATCGAGGCCGTGGGCCACCTCGCCCGCGACCTCGGCCACCGGGCGCTGCTCGTCAGCGACCCGATCATCGCCGAGCAGCCCGGCTTCGCGACGATCGTCGCCGCTCTGGAGGCATCCGGACTCGAGGTCGAGCGGTTCGTCGACGCCGTCTCCGACGTCCCCCTCGAGGTGGTCGACCGGTGCCTGGCACGGGCCCGCGAGGTCGATCCCGAGCTGATCGTCGCGGTCGGCGGCGGCACGGTCATCGACCTGGCCAAGGTCGTCGCCGTGCTGGTCACCCACGGCGGCGACCCGCGCGACTACTACGGTGAGAACCTCGTCCCCGGACCGGTGCTCCCGCTGATCGCGATCCCGACGACGGCCGGCACGGGCTCGGAGGTGACCACCGTCTCGGTGCTCAGCGATCCCGACCGGGAGCTGAAGGTGGGCGTCTCGAGCGTCCACATGGTCCCCGCCTTCGCGATCTGCGATCCGGAGCTGACCTACTCCTGTCCACCCTCGGTGACGGCGTTCGCCGGGATCGACGCGGTCTGCCACGCCGTGGAGGCCTACACGGCCACGACCCGCGACGTCGGCTGGCGCGAAGCCGTCGAGGGCGTGCTGATCGGCAAGAACGACCTCGCCGATCAGCACGCCCTGCGGGCGATGGCGGCGCTCGGTCCGAACCTCGCTCGCGCCGTCGAGGACGGCGGCGACCGGGAGGCACGGGCCGCCGTCATGCGCGGTGCGACCGACGCCGGGGTCGCCTTCGGTCACGCGGGGACGGCGGCACCCCACGCGTTGCAGTACCCGATCGGGGCCGGCACCAAGACCCCACACGGGCTCGGGGTCGGGCTGTTCCTGCCCTACGTGCTCACGGCCAACCGGCCGATCATCGACGAGCAGCTGGCGGAGCTGGCCGCCTGCCTGGACCTCGCCGGCTCGGACCCGGCCGAGGCGTTCGTCGAGTGGGTGGTCGAGCTCGATGCGCGCATCGGTGTGCCAGCGAGCCTGCAGGAGATCGGCGTGGCCCGGGACGAGCTCCGCCACTACGCGGAGCTGGCCTCGACCGTGACACGTCTGCTCCAGAACGACCCCGGCGACACCAGCGTCGAGGGCCTCGAACGCGTGCTGCACGCGGCCTGGGAGGGCGACCGTGAACTCCTCCGCTGATCCGACGACCACCTACCGCGTCGCCGTCCTGGCCGGTGACGGCATCGGCCGCGAGGTGATGCCGCCCGCCCTCGCCCTGCTCGATCGAGCGGCCGCGATCGAGGGCGCCGGCTTCGCGTGGGAGCACTTCGACTGGGGCTGTGACCGGTGGCTCGATACGGGCGCGATGATGCCCGACGACGCGCTCGACACCCTGGCGGAGCACGACGCCGTGTTCCTCGGTGCCGTCGGCGCCCCGGGTGTGCCCGATCACCTCTCCCTGTGGGGGATGCTGATCCCGATCCGTCGCCGCTTCCGTCAGTACGTCAACCTCCGGCCCATGCGGCTCCTCCCTGGTGTCCGGGGACCGCTGCGGCCCGAGATCTCCGACGGCCTCGACCTGGTGGTGGTGCGGGAGAACAACGAGGGCGAGTACTCCGAGATCGGGGGTCGGCTGTACCCCGGTGAGCCCGGGGAGCTCGCCATGCAGGAGGCGGTCTTCACCAGGATCGGCGTGGAACGGGTCATGCACTACGCGTTCGAGCTGGCGGCGACCCGGCGCGGCCGGCTCACCTCCGCGACCAAGTCGAACGGCATCGTGCACACGATGCCGTTCTGGGACGAGGTGTTCGGCGAGATCGGGCCCGCCTACCCGTCCGTGACCACGAACGAGCGCCACATCGACGCGCTCGCGGCCGACTGCGTGCTGCGACCGACCGAGCTCGACGTCATCGTCGCTTCGAACCTCTTCGGCGACATCCTCAGCGACCTGACGGCCGCGGTGGCCGGCAGCATCGGCATCGCCGCGAGCGCCAACCTCAACCCCGAGCGTGACCACCCCTCGATGTTCGAGCCCGTCCACGGTTCGGCTCCCGACATCGCCGGTCGGGGGATCGCCAACCCCATGGGCCAGATCTGGTCGGGCGTGCTCATGCTCGAACACCTGGGACACGAACGCGCGGCGGCCGAGCTGATGAGCGCGATGGAGGGTGTGCTCGCCGACAGCGACGTCCGCACCCCGGACCTCGGTGGCGACGCCACCACCGACGAGGTGGCGGCCGCTGTCGCGGAGCGGCTCGGCGCCGCGCGACCGACCGACGCGAACGACCACGACGACCCGACCGGAGGTGGGGCATGAAGCTGATCCGACACGGAGCCCCGGGCCACGAGCGCCCGGGTGTGCTCATCGACGAGGACACGCTGCTGGACGTGTCCCCGCACGTCGCCGACTACGACGCCGCCTTCTTCGCCGATGGCGGGTTGGAGCAGCTGAGCAGGCTGCTGGACGGCCCGGACGCCGAACGGCTCGATCGGGTGCCGCTCGCCGACGTGCGTCTCGGGGCCCCGATCGCGCGTCCTCATGCGGTGCTCTGCATCGGTCTGAACTACGAGGACCACGCGAACGAGGCCGGGATGCCCATCCCCGACGAGCCCGTGCTGTTCACCAAGACCAGCAACACGGTCGTGGGCCCGAACGACGACATCGAGCTGCCCCGCGGCAGCGAACGAACCGACTGGGAGGTGGAGCTCGCGGTCGTCATCGGGCGCGAGTGCCGCTACCTCGAGGACGAGGCGGAGGCGGTGGCGTCCATCGCCGGCTACTGCGTCTCCAACGACGTCTCGGAGCGCGCCTTCCAGATCGAGCGGGGCGGGCAGTGGACCAAGGGCAAGTCGTGCGCGACGTTCAACCCGCTGGGGCCGTGGCTGGTCACGCCGGACGAGGTCCCGGACGTGGGTGACCTCGCCCTCGGCCTGGACGTCAACGGCGAGGCGATGCAGCACGGCTCGACCTCGAGGATGGTCTTCTCGGTCGCGCACGTGGTGCACTACCTCAGCCAGTTCCTGGTGCTCGAACCGGGCGACGTGATCAACACCGGGACACCACCCGGGGTGGGCATGGGCATGGACCCACCGCGCTACCTCGCCGCCGGTGACGTGGTCGAGCCCTGGATCGAGGGGCTCGGTCGCCAGCGCAGCACCGTGGTGGGTCCCCGATGAGCGGGGCCACCGAGGGACCGATCCGCGCGCTCGTCACCGACTGGGAGTACGAGGACCTCGAGATCGAACGGTCCGGGCTCGAGGCCGGCGGGCTCGAGCTCGCGGACGCCCAGGCCCGTACCCCGCAGCAGGTCGTCGACGCCGCTCGGGAGAGCGGCGCACGCGCCCTGCTCGTGCAGTACGCCCCCATCACCGCCGAGGTCCTGCACGGCATCCCGGACCTGGGTCTGGTGGCCCGGTACGGGGTCGGGGTCGACAACGTCGACCTCGAGGCGGCCCGCGAGGCCGGTGTCTGGATCTGCAACGTCACCGGATACGGCGACGAGGAGGTCGCCACGCACGCCGCGTCGCTCGCCCTCGCGGGCGTCCGCGGCCTCGCGTTCCACGACCGGAACGTGCGTGGTGGGGTGTGGGACTACAAGCGCGCCCGCCCGACCCGCCGCACCAGCGAGCAGACGCTGGGCATCCTCGGGCTCGGCCGGATCGGCCGGAAGGCTGCCTCGCTGCTCGGGCCCTTCTTCGGGCAGCTGCTCGGAGCCGATCCCTACCTCCCGGCCGAGCACTGGCCGGACGGGGTCGATCGCGTCGAGGTCGATCAGCTGTTCGAACGGGCCGACGTGATCAGCCTGCACCTCCCGCTCACCGAGGAGACGCGCCACCTGGTCGACGCGACGTCGCTCGGACGGATGCGCGACGGTGCCATCCTGGTCAACACCTCCCGCGGTGGTCTCGTCGACGAGACCGCGCTCGTGCGCGCCCTCGACGAGGGACCGCTCGCGGCCGCCGCGCTGGACGTGATGGAGACCGAGCCCGCCCCGGAGGACCACCCCCTGCGGTCGCACCCGCGGGCCCTGGTCACCCCGCACGCCGCCTGGTACTCCGCCGAGTCCGAGGTGATCCTGCGGCGGGGCGCGGTCGCGAACGTCGTCGCCTGGGCGAACGGGGAGGTACCGACGCACGTGGTCGTCGATCCACGGTGAGGTCGGGGTCGGGCGGCTCCGGCGTCCAGTGCCTATGCTGGACGGTCAGTTCGCAGCAGGAGGTGGCGACAGCCGAGGTGGAGGCCACGTGAGCGATCGACGACCACAGCTCGACCTGCAACCCGTGCAGCGACGACGCGCGTACGAGGAGGTCGTCGAGCGCATCCAACGCGAGATCCTCGCCGGGCGGCTGAAGGTCGGCGACCGGCTGCCGGGGGAACGCCAGCTCAGCGACCGGCTCGGCGTGAGCCGGGCCTCGGTGCGCGAAGCGATGCGGGTGCTCGAGCAGCTCTCGATCATCCGCGCCCGGACGGGGACCGGCCCGGAATCGGGCAGCATCGTGGTCTCCGAGGTCGGCGACGCGTTCAGCGACGCCCTGCTGATGCACACCGCGCTCGACAAGATCTCGCTCGACGAGGTCATCGACGTGCGGTGCATGATCGAGAGCTACGCGGTGAAGGCCGCCGTGACACAGGATCCGCTGGACCTCGACCCGGCCCGCGAGGCCCTGGACCAGCTCACCGGGGACGACCTGGGCCCCGAGGACTACCTCAAGCTCGACGCGGCCTTCCACCTCGCCATCTGCGAGGCGTCCGGCAACCGACTGGTCGCGCACCTGATGGGTTCGATCCGCGAGGTGGTCCATCTCACGCTCGGGCGCATCTTCCCCAGCGCCTCGGACTGGGCGTCGATGCGGGCGGAGGTCACCCGTGAGCACGTGGAGATCCTCGAGGCTCTCGAAGCGGGCGACGGGGACAAGGCCGCGGAGCTCGTGAGCGCCCACATCATGCGTTCGCACGAGCGGCTCCGCGCCTAGCGGTCCGACGAGGGCCGGACAGGGGTGGACCGTCACTGACACGGATCGGACCGCGGCCACGGGTCCGGGCGACCTGTCTCGATCCGGCCGGGTGTCGGCAGCCGGCGCGGGAGCAGGGTGGGCCGCCTGGGCCGTGGTGGCGGTCCTCTACGGCTACTCGTTCTTCCAACGCGTCGTGCCGTCGGTCCTCGTCGAGGACCTCACGAGCTCCTTCGACGTCGGGTTGGCCGCCGTGGGGGGCCTCGGCGGCATCTTCTTCCTGAGCATGGCCCTCGCACAGCTGCCGATCGGCACGCTGCTCGACCGCGCCGGCCCCAGACGCATCGCGACCGCCGCGGCGCTGGCCTCGGTGCTCGGCGCGGTCGCCTTCGCCAGTGCCCCCGGCATCGTGCTGGCGGGTGCGGGTCGTCTGTTGCTCGGTCTCGCGGCCAGCGTGGGGTTCCTCGGGTGCCTGGTCGTCGCCACGCGGGTGCTGCCGCCCTCGCGGTTCGGCCTGGCCTCGGGGCTGGCCGCGTCGGTCGGGATGGCCGGCGCGCTGCTCGGACAGGCGCCCCTGCGGGCGGCTGCGGATGCCATCGGATGGCGGACGTCGTTGCTGCTCTCCGCGCTGCTGCCGCTGGTGCTGATCGTGGGGTGTCTCCTGCTCCTGCCCCGAGGGGGCGCGCCCCGGACCGCGGCCGGTGCCGCCCCCGGCGCGCCGGATCACCGGCGCCGGGAGGTCTTCCGGCGGTGGCCGGTCTGGGCGTGCGGCATCGTGTCCGCCACGCTGGTGCTGCCGGTCAACGTCTACGCCGGGTTGTGGGCGGTGCCGTTCCTGCAGGACGTGCGTGGCTTCCGTCCCACCATCGCGGCCTTGGCGGCCTCGAGCATGCTGGTCGGCTTCGCCGTCGGCAGTCCGGCGCTCGGGTGGTTGGCCGCTCGGACGGGCCGGCCACGTCCGATCCTCGCCGGCGCCTTCGTCACGGTGCTCGGCGTGATGGTCCTGATCGTGTACGGCCCGGGGTTGCCCGGGTGGCTCGTCGGCTTCGCCTCGTTCGTGGCCGGGGTCGCGTCCGGCGGCATGGTGCTCGGCTTCGGGCTCGCGACGACGGGCATCGCCGACCACCGCCGCGGTCTCGCCTTCGGCATGGTGAACACGGTCGTGCTCGGCACGACGGGGCTGGCACAACAGGTCGTGGGAGCGGTGCTCGAGACGACGCAGACGGTCTGGGCGACGACCCCCACCATGGCCTACCGGCTCGGTTTCGGATTGCTCGTCGCCGCCGTGTTCACCGGCTTGCTGTTGCTGCGGGCCATGCCGGACCCCGGTGGGGGCTCCCGGGACGAAAGGCGCCACGGGTGAGCGGAGCGGGGACGGGTCGGCCGGCTCAGATCCCGAGCAGTGATCGAGCGAGGCGCAGCACCGCGGTGGTCGCCACGCCGGCGACCACGACCGTCCCCATGCTGCGGCCCCGGACGGCGAGCAGCACCGCGACGGCCATGCCACCGACGCGCTCGTCGAACGCGGGCTCACCGTCCGTCGAGAAGCCGTTGACGACCACGAGGCCGGCCAGCAGCGCGGCGGGGAACAGGGGCAGCATCGTGGTCAGCGCGCCCGGCAGCCCCCGGCGAGCGAGGACCAGGCCCGCCAGACGCATGAGGTAGGTGCCGGCGGCCATGGCGAGGATCAGCCCGAACCCGATGGTCATGGTGGTCCCTCCTGGTCACGGGGTCCGTCACCGTCCGACGGGTCGTTCTCGCTGCCCGGTCCTTCGTGCGCCCCAGCGCCGTCCGGGCCGGG
>SKTG01000327.1 GCA_007118045.1 Nitriliruptoraceae bacterium | reverse complement strand
TCGGGCGAACCGGGCAGGACCCGACCGGCCCGGCGGCAGCCCGGCTGGCCGCGCCGTCCGCGTTGCCGGACACCGTGTACGCCGTCCTGGCCCGCCGATGGCCGCGGCCGATCCAGCTCGACGAGCTCGTCGAGGAGACCGGCCGGAGCGTCCCGGCGCTGCTGGCTGCCGTCACCCGTGCGCAGGTCGCGGGCGAGCTCACCGACGACGCCGAGGGGGTGCGGCTGCGCCGGGCCCCGGACGGCCGGGCGTGACGGTGCCGGCGCCGGTCCGCGGAGGGGTCGGGGTGAACGAAGGCCGGCGTCGGGCTCCAGGAGATGTGACCGCGATCCGGACGACCGCCCCAGGACTTGACAGGGCGAACAGCAGCAACGAGCCTCGCTCGCCATGTGCGCTCAACGCAACCCAGGAGCCGGGTCATCGGAGGCCAGGTCGGCGACGTCCACACCGTCGCGCGTCGCCACGGTCCCCGTTGCGGCCGCGGGCGAGGGACCGGAACGGACCCTGCCCCCCGGCTGGGCGGCAGCCGTGGAGCTACTGGTGGAGTACGTGCGCGACGAGCGAGGGCGGCGTGAGAACACGGTCCTGGCCTACCGGCGCGACGCGACGGACCTGGCCAGCCGCTGCTCCGGGTGGGGTCTGACCGCACCCGCGGAGGTCGAGCTCGCGACCCTGCGGCGCTACCTCGCGGCTCTCGCCGACCAGGGAGCCGCGGCCAGCACCCGCGCGCGACGCGCCTCGACGGCTCGGACCTGGTTCGCGCTGCTGCATCGTCACGGGCTGGTCGACACGGATCCGGCGAGGCTGTTGGGCTCGCCGCGGCAGGGGCGGACGTTGCCGCGCGTGCTGCGCGTCGATCAGGTGCTGCGGCTGCTCGCCGCCCCGGACACCACGACCCCGGTCGGTCGGCGTGATCGCGCCGTGCTCGAGCTGCTGTACGCCACCGGTGCCCGCGTGGGCGAGCTGTGCTCCCTCGACGTCGGAGCGGTCGAGCTCGAGGACGGGCTGCTGCGGCTCGACGGCAAGGGGGGCCGGCAGCGCATCGTGCCGCTCGGCACGCCCGCGATCGCGGCGGTGCGCGACTACCTCGCGGCCGGACGCCCGTTGCTGCACGCGGCGGCGGTCACCGACGCACTGCTGCTGAACCAGCGGGGCGACCGCCTCGGGGTCCGTGCGGCCCGCTCGGTGGTCGCCGAGGCCGGCAACGCCGCCGGTGTGGGACACGTCACGCCGCACACCCTGCGCCACTCCTACGCCACCCACCTGCTCGAGGGTGGCGCCGACCTGCGACAGGTCCAGGAGCTGCTCGGCCACGCGTCGCTGGCGACCACCCAGCGGTACACGCACCTGTCGCGGGGCCGGCTGCGGGAGATCCACGCCACCACGCATCCGCGCGCTCGTGTGCGCCCAGTGGGGCATGACGCAGAGGATGCACGTGGTGACCGTGTGTAACGTGGTGGCGTGCCCGTTGCTCGGGGGGACGCCGGCGGACCACGTGAGGGCCAGGCCGTGATCGATACATCGACGGAGACGCAGCGCAACGTCACCGCGCTCTGGGAGCGGTACCGCGACACCGCGTCGATCGAGGTGCGCGAGCAGCTGATCCTGCACTACGCGCCGCTCGTGAAGTACGTGGCCGGCCGCGTCGCCGTCGGCATGCCGGCCAACGTGGAGCACGCCGACCTCGTCTCCTACGGCATCTTCGGGCTCATGGACGCCATCGAGAAGTTCGACCTCGACAAGGGTTTCAAGTTCGAGACCTACGCGGTCACCCGCATCCGCGGTGCCATCATCGACGAACTGCGGTCGGTCGACTGGGTGCCGCGGTCGGTACGAGCGAGGGCCCGCAAGCTCGAGGCCGCCGTCCAGAAGCTCGAGTCCGACCTGCACCGCAGCCCCTCCGAGGAGGAGATCGCGGCCGAGCTCGACTGGACCGTCGCCGAGCTGCAGGACGCGCTCACACGCATCTCGATGACCTCCATGGCGGCGCTCGACGAGGTCCTCGACATCGGCGAGGGTGACCGGTTGACCCTGGTGGACACCCTGCAGGACCTCTCGGTGGAGCTGCCGGAGGACTCCTACGACAGCGTCGAGACCAAGGACCTGCTGCGAGCGACGCTGGGCCGGCTCACCGACCGCGAGCAGATGGTGCTCGGCCTCTACTACTACGAGGGCATGACGCTGGCTCAGATCGGCGACGTGCTCGGGGTCACGGAATCGCGGATCTGTCAGATCCACACCAAGGCGGTCATGAGCCTGCGAGCCAAGCTCAGCGACAAGCTGTAGCCGTCGCACCGTGTCCACAGCCCACCGCGCCGCGGTCGGGGGTTGGTGGCGGACGGGCGTAGCCTGCGGCGGACCGATCGAGACCCGGGGGCGGGGAGCGCCGCGTCGTGCCCGCCGTCGTCCCGACCTCGTCCACCGTCGCCCTCACGCCATCGGGCCCGTCGCCGTCCCCGTCGCGGGTGCCCCTCTGGATCCGCCGGCTCTCGCTGCTGGTGGTGACCGTGCTGGTGCTGGCTCCCGCACCGAGGCCGGCGGAGTCGGTCGTCCCGGCCGGGTCGGGCCCCCACGGCGGCTCGGGAACGGTCCGTTACGAGCTGCCCGTGTCGGGAGAGGTCGTGCGACCGTTCGAGGCGCCCACGTCGCCCTACGGGCCCGGTCACCGTGGGGTGGCCCTGACCGCCCGCCCCGGCGCGAACGTCGCCGCCGCGGCCTCGGGTCGGGTCAGCTTCGCCGGCACGGTGGCTGGTACGCGGTGGGTCACGCTCGAGCACGCCGATGGCGTGCTCACCAGCTACGGACCGTTGGCCAGCACGAGCGTCGCCCGCGGCGACCGGGTGCTCCGCGGCGCCACGATCGCGACGCTGGGTGCCAGGGGCCGGGGGCACGGTGAACCCGCCCACGGCCTGCACTGGGGCGCCCGGCGGCACGGCCGCTACATCGACCCGCTGTCGTTGCTCGAGGGCGTCCCCCGTCCGTCGCTGGTCGGCGTCGGACGGTGGCGGGCGACCGGACACGTGGTCACGCCGTACGAACCGTGGTCGGGTGGCCGGGCCACCGGCTGGTCGGTCGCCGGGAGTCCGGCCGCAAGGGACCCGGGGTTCGCGGTCCCACCCGGTCCGAACCACGTGGTCATGGTCGCTGGGCTCGCGAGCGGTTCGTCCACCCCCGTGCTCGATGCCGAGCACCTCGGCCTCGACCCTCGCAGCGTCACCGCGTTCTCGTACGCCGGACGCCACGACGGCCCAGGCGATCCCGCCGACCCCCGCCGCGACCAGCGTCCCTACGGGCCCGAGGACACCTGGGAGGGCAGCGGACCGGCCGCCGAGCGGCTCGAGGAGCAGCTGCGCGCCCAGGCAGCCCGCGAGCCGGGCCGCGCCGTCGACCTCGTCGGCCACTCGATGGGTGGCGTGGTGGTGCTGCGCTACCTCCTCGAGCACCACGATCCCTACGACCCCGGCCTGCCCCCCATCGGTGGCGTCGTGACGATCGGGGCACCACTGCAGGGCTCGGATCTGGCCGCGGTCTGGGGTTCGCTGCAGGGCGACCCACTGATCGGGCCGTTCGCCCGCTACGTGGCCCGGGCCTCCGGTCACGAGGGTCGACTACCGCTCGACGCTCCTGCCATCGAGGAGCTCGCGGTGGGCTCCGTCGAGCTCGCGGGACTGGCGCGGGGCTGGGAACGTGCCGAGCAGCGGGGCGCTGCCGGTCCGTTGGCGATGGGCACCCGCGTGCTCACCATCGGGGCCGCCACCGACCCGGTGGTGGTCGCGGACCGGGCACGCATCCCCGATGCCTGGGGGCCGGAGGGTGTCCCGTGGGTGCCGGACGAGCGGGAGCGTCGCGAGCTGGAGCAGCTGCGGAGCCAGGAGGCCCAGCTCGGTGGCCCGCTCGAGCCCACGATCGAGCACCGGGTCCTCCCGGGCGGGCACGAGGGCGTGCTCGACACCGAGGCGGTACGCGAGGTCACCTGGCGCTTCCTCGCCGGCGAGGAGGTCGTCGACAGCCCCGGGAGATGGTCGAGCCACGTGGGTCGCGAGCTCGGCGTGGCGGGTCGGCTCGCGGGTGAGGCCTACCGGTGGTGGGGCAGCGTCAGGCCGCCGCTCCGGGCGCTCCTCCGACGGCCGACCCCGACGGTCCCGCCCTCGTGAGCTCCGGACCCGTCGGCTGGGGCCGCTCGACCCCGGTCGACCGGGTGGACCGGGGACCCGTCGGCCAGCTATCATCACCTCGTGCGGGTCCGGCCTCACGGTCGGGCCCGTCGTCACGTTCACACCCCCACCGGTCTCGAGGTGACGGGCCGCGTCAGCGGACCGGCCTCGCGGCACCCATCACACACGCCCGCCGACGGGCGGCCCCGGTGCCTCGCGGTCTCGCGAGGTGGGCCGCACGGCGTGCACGCTCCAGACGGTCCGGACGGATCCACCGTCCACCCGGCGCGCGCATGCCACCCGGAGGACGCGGGCGGAGGCCCAACCGAACCCACCACAGGAGATCACCATGGCCGTCGTCACCATGCGTCAGCTGCTCGAAGCTGGCGTCCACTTCGGACATCAGACCCGCCGCTGGAACCCAAAGATGCGCCGCCACATCTACGGCGAGCGCGGCGGCATCTACGTCATCGACCTGCGCCAGACGGTCCAGCACATCGAAAGGTCCTACAGCTTCACCCGGGACCTGGTCGCCAAGGGCGGCACCGTGCTGTTCGTCGGTACCAAGAAGCAGGCGCGCGACACGATCGAGTTCCAGGCCAACCGCGTGGGCATGCCCTACGTGACCGAACGTTGGATGGGCGGCATGCTCACCAACTTCGCGACGATCAAGGGGCGCATCGCACGGCTCAAGGAACTGGAGGCGATGGAGGCCTCGGGCACGTTCGAGCTGCTGCCGAAGAAGGAGGTCCTGCAGCTCGACCGCGAGCGGGAGAAGCTGCAGACCAACCTCGGCGGGATCCGCGAGATGGGCAAGCTGCCCGACGCGATCTACGTCGTCGACACCGTGATCGAGGAGATCGCCGTCAAGGAGGCCAACCGCCTCGGCATCCCGGTGATCGCGATCCTCGACACGAACTGTGACCCGGACACGGTCCAGTACCCGATCGCCGGCAACGACGATGCGATCCGGTCCTCGGCCCTGTTGACGCGGATCGTCGCCGACGCCGTCGCCGACGGGCTCATGCTGCGTGCGTCGCGCTCGCCGGACGAGGAGCTGCGCGTGCAGGCGTTGCAGGCGACCCAGTCCGAGGGCAGCGACACCGACGCGGCCGAGCCGAAGGCCGAGTGGGAGATCGAGCTCGAGCGTCAGCAGGCCGCCGAGCAGGCCACCCGGGCCGCAGGCGAGCCGGCGGCCGACGAGGCGGCCGACAGCGCGCCGCCGCCTCCGCCCGCTCCGGCGCCAGAGCCAGAGCAGCCGCAGGAGCCGAGCCAGGGCTGACCGCCCGTTCCCTGCGCGGGACCGGGGTCCACCAACCCCGGTCCGCGCCGATCCGCGAGGAGGACCGACGTGTCCGTTACCGCCGCTGACGTCAAGCAGCTCCGCGAGCTCACCAACGCCCCGATGATGGCCTGCAAGAAGGCACTCGTCGACGCCGAGGGTGACTTCGACCGGGCCGCCGAGCTGGTGCGCGAGCGCACGGGGGCCAAGATGGACGCCCGCGCCGCTGACCGCACCGCCGGCGAGGGCCTCGTGCACACCTACCTGCACACGCCGAGCCCCGGCATGCCCGCCAAGGTGGGTGTGCTGCTCCAGCTGTCCTGCGAGACCGACTTCGTCGCCAAGGCGGAGGCCGTCCAGAAGCTGGCACGGGACCTGGCGATGCACATCGCGGCCTCGAAGCCGCTCGTGGTCAACGAGGGCCAGGTGGATCCCGACGCCCTCGAGAAGGAGAAGGCCTTCGTCCGCAAGGAGGCGCTCGAGGAGGGCAAGCCCGAGCACATCGTCGACAAGATCGTCGAGGGCAAGGTCAACAAGCTCTACGAGGACTGGGTCCTGCTCAACCAGCCCTACGTCCTCGACGGCGACAAGACGGTCGCGCAGGTGCTCAGCGAGGTCCAGGGCATCGTGGGGGAGAAGCTCGAGGTCGCCCGCTTCGCCCGGTTCGAGGTCGGTGCCTGACCGGCGATCCCAGCGGGCTCCCGGTCCTCCCTCGGGTCGTCCCCGCTACCGCACGGCCGTCGTGGGCCCGCCGACATGGCGGGCCCGCCGCGCGTCGGGGGTGCGGCGCCACGTGGCAGCTAGGCTCACCCCGCCCGACCCAACGACCAGCGGGGCGAGACGTGCCGAACCGACCACCGTTCCGACGGGTGCTCCTCAAGCTGTCGGGCGAGGCCTTCTCCGACCCGGAGGTCAAGGGCGGGATCGACCCGAACGTGGTCTCCCAGGTCGCCAAGGAGATCGCTGAGCTGCAGGCCTCCGACGGCACGGAGATCGGGATCGTGGTCGGCGGCGGCAACATCTTCCGGGGCAACTCGCCCGCGGCCGCGGGTATGGACCGCTCGAGCGCCGACCACATGGGCATGCTCGGCACCGTGATCAACGCGCTCGCCCTGCAGGACGCGGTCGAGAAGGCCGGGCTCGAGACGCGGGTCCAGACAGCCATCGACATGCAGGCGATCGCCGAGCCCTACATCCGGCGACGGGCGGTGCGCCACCTCGAGAAGGGCCGGGTCGTGATCTTCGCGGCCGGTCTCGGGGCGCCGTACTTCACCACCGACACCACGGCGGCGCAGCGCGCCCTCGAGGTCGACGCCGACGCGATCCTGAAGGGGACGGGCGTGGACGGGGTCTACGACGCCGATCCGCGCACCAACCCGAACGCTCGCCGCTACGAGCAGATCGACTTCCTCTCCGCTCTGAACCAGCGCCTCGGCGTGATGGACGCCACCGCGATCTCGCTGTGCATGGACAACGACCTGCCGATCGTGGTCTTCGAGCTGCTCGAGGCGGGCAACATCCGGCGCGTGGTGCGGGGCGAGCCGGTCGGCACCCTGGTGCACGTACCCGCCGGCGCCACCCCCTGACGTCCCGTCACACCGCCCCACCCGGCGTCGTCCGACCGCGATCACGGCGACGAGCACGCCCACCGACCCAACCCACAAGCCGCCACCAGCCAACGGAGGTGCCCGATGACCCTCGACGAGATCCAGCGCGACGCAGATCATCGCATGCAGCAGGCCGTGGAGAAGGTGGGTGAGGACTTCGCCTCGATCCGGACCGGGCGCGCGAACCCGCAGCTGCTGAACCGGATCGTCGTGGACTACTACGGCGCGCCCACGCCACTGCAGCAGCTCGCGAACTTCTCCGTCCCGGAGCCGCGGGTGCTCATCGTCAACCCGTTCGACAAGAGCTCGGTCAACCAGATCGAGAAGGCCATCCGCGACTCGGACCTGGGCCTCAACCCGGCGAACGATGGCGGGATCATCCGGTGCGTCTTCCCCGAGCTCACGGAGGAGCGGCGCAAGGAGTACGTCAAGCTCGCGAAGCAGGCCGCCGAGGAGGGCAAGGTCGCCGTCCGCAACGTGCGGCGCAACGCGCGGGACGCGATGCAGAAGCTCGAGGACGACGGCGAGGTCGGTGAGGACGAGCACGATCGCGCCACGAAGCGGCTGGAGGAGCTGACCGGCAAGCACGTGGCGCAGATCGACAAGGCACTCGAGGCCAAGGAGCACGAGCTGTCGGAGGTCTGAGAACGCGGAGGGACGTGTGCGCGGCAAGCCGGGGCGCAGAGCGGATCGGGCTCCTTCGCGACGTGTGGGGTGAACCCGGCAGCGGGGTCTCGAACCGGCGGGGAGCGACGGGATGACCGGAGACGAGCCCGCCGACGCGGGGCGGGGGATGATCGGAGGCCGCAACCTCCCGGCCGCTATCGCGGTGGGCCTGCTCCTCGCCGGGGTGTTCCTCGGCAGCGTGTTCTGGCGCACGGAGGCGTTCGGGGCCGTGATCGCGCTCCTCGCGGCCCTCGCGTGCGTCGAGGTGGGACGGGTGCTCCGGCCGCAGGGCACGCGTCTCATCGTGCCCGTGATGGTGCTCACCGTCGTGGTCGCGATCACCGGAGCGTACGTCGCGGGGGCCGCCGGTCAGCGTCTCGGGGTCGGGGTCCTGCTCCTCGGGAGCGTGCTGTGGGTGCTGTTCGACCGTCGCCGGACCGACATCGTGAACACGCTGGCCACGACGGTCCTGTTCGGGTTGTGGATCGCCTTCCTCGCCAGCTACGGGGTGCTGCTGCACGACCGGCCCGACGGTGCGGTCGTGGTGCTCGCGGTCGTCGGCGCGGCCGTCGTCGCCGACATCGGCGGGTACGCGTTCGGGGTGCCGTTCGGTCGCCACAAGGTGGCGCCGAGCGTGAGCCCCAACAAGTCCTGGGAGGGCCTGCTCGGCGGGCTGCTCGTCGCGGCGGGCCTGGCCGCGCTCGTGCTGCCCCTGGTGGGCGACACGTTCGCGCCGGGTTCGGCCGCCGCGCTCGCCGTCCTGTGCGGGCTCGCGGCGTTCTTCGGTGACCTGACCGAGTCGATGATCAAGCGCGACCTCGGGGTCAAGGACCTCGGCGAGCTGTTGCCCGGTCACGGCGGTGTGCTCGACCGGGTGGACGGGATCCTCTTCGCCCTGCCCGTCGGCTACCACACGATGGTGTGGTTCGTCTGAGACGTCGGGCCGCCCGGCCGGTGACAGGGGTGGCCCGGGCGTCGGCGCGCCCGGCCGATCCCCCGGGCCGGCGAGGCCGGAGGAGCGGAGCCCGAGCGGGGAACCCGTACCCTGCACGGTCACGTCCAGACACGGCGCCCCCCGCCGTTCCCGCATGCCCGAGGTCACGTGACCGCCAGCACGCTCGACCCCTACGCGCTGAGCCGCGACGGTCTCGCCGACCTCGTCGCCGAGCTCGGTGAGCCGACCTACCGGGCGCGGCAGATCCACGCCTGGCTGGTCAGAGGGGTCGACGATCCCGCGGAGATGACCGACCTGCCGACGGGCCTGCGTGAACGGCTCAGCGAGCGGTTCGCGCCGAGTCGGCCCGAGCTGATCGGACACACCGTCGCGGACGACGGCCACACGCACAAGCTGCTGCTGCGTTTCCCGGACGGTGAAGCGATCGAGACCGTCCTCATGCTCTACCCCCGACGAGCCACGGTGTGCATCTCCACCCAGGCGGGCTGCGCGATGGGGTGCCCGTTCTGCGCCACCGGGCAGGCCGGGTTCCGCCGTCAGCTCACGGCCGGCGAGGTGGTGCGACAGGTCGTGGTCGCGGACGCGGCGCTGCGCAGCGGCGTGATCGACGACCAGGCCCTCCCCGCCGGGGCACCGGACCACGTGACCAACGTCGTGTACATGGGCATGGGCGAGCCGCTCGCGAACCTGCCGGCGACGCTCGCCAGCGTGCGGTGGCTCCACGACCCCGACGGGTTCGACCTCTCGGCGCGGGGCATCACCGTCTCGACGGTCGGCCTCGTCCCGGGCATCCGCAAGCTCGAGCAGCTGGGCCTGCCGGTGACCCTCGCGGTCTCGTTGCACGCTTCGACCGACGAGCTGCGCGACCACCTCGTGCCGATCAACCGCACCCACCCGTTGGCCGAGCTCGAAGCGACGATGCGTGACTACCGGCGGACCACGAACCGTCGCGTCAGCATCGAGTGGTGCCTGATCGGTGACGTCAACGACGACGATGAGCAGGCCGACCGTCTGGGAGCCATCGCCGCGCGTCTGCGGGCCCACGTGAACGTGATCCCCATGAACCCCACGCCCGGTGTGACGTGGAAGGAACCCACCCAGGCCCGGATGCGCGCCTTCATCGAACGGGTGCGGCGGCGCGGCGCGGAGGCCACCCTGCGGGACACCCGCGGCCGTGACGCGGACGCGGCGTGCGGACAGCTGCTCGCCTCCTACACACTCGGCGGCGGCACCCGCCTGCCCGCCGCGGTGGGTGCCGCC
Organism: Nitriliruptoraceae bacterium; assembly: GCA_007118045.1. GTDB lineage: Bacteria > Actinomycetota > Nitriliruptoria > Nitriliruptorales > Nitriliruptoraceae > SKTG01. Next base: position 7,086 of record SKTG01000327.1, on the reverse strand, counting down.
GACCGGGTCGACGCCCTCCAGCTCGGTGACCCACCGCGGGGGGCCGGGGCGTGACCGGGTCCACGGATGCGATGGACGCGATCGCGACGAGCCCACGCCGCGTGGTCGTGCTCGGATCCACCGGGTCCATCGGCCGGCAGGCCGTCGAGGTCGTGCGGGCCAGTCCCGACCGCTTCGAGGTCGTCGGTCTCGCGGCCGGCCTCGACGTCGACACGGTCGCACACCAGGCCGAGGAGCTGCGGGTGGACCGGGTCGCGATGGCCGATCCCGGGGCCGCGGCCGAGCTCAGGCAGCGCCACCCGGACCTGGCGGTGCTGGACGGGAACGCCGGGGTCCGCGAGCTGGCGTCCACCGACGCCGACGTCGTGCTCAACGGCATCACCGGCGCGGTCGGGCTCGGGTCGACGCTCGCCGCCCTGGAGCAGGGCACCCCGGTCGCGCTGGCCAACAAGGAGAGCCTGATCGTCGGGGGTCCGCTGGTCGTCGCCGCCGCGGAGCGGGCCGGTGGTCGCGAGTCGCACCTGATCGCGACCGACTCGGAGCACTCGGCGCTCGCCCAGGCGCTGCGGGGAGGCCGCCGGGACGAGCTGGCCAGGCTCGTGCTCACCGCGAGCGGGGGACCGTTCCGCGGTCGGCGGCGCGAGGACCTCGCCGAGGTCGACGCCGCGGCGGCGCTGGACCACCCCACCTACGCGATGGGGCCGGTCATCACCGTGAACTCCGCGACCCTGATGAACAAGGGTCTGGAGCTCATCGAGGCCCAGCTGCTGTTCGCGGCGCCGTGGGACGCGATCGACGTCGTCGTCCACCCGCAGTCGATCGTGCACTCCATGGTGGAGTTCGTCGACGGCTCCACCCTGGCGCAGCTCTCGCCGCCGGACATGCGCCTGCCGATCCAGCTCGCGCTGGCGTGGCCGGAGCGCCTGCCCCACGCCTTCGCGGCGTGCGACTGGACCGCGCCGACGGCCCTGACGTTCGAACCCGTCGATCGCGCCACCTTCCGGGCGCTCGACCTCGCCGAGCAGGCGGGCCGGCGCGGGGGCACCTTCCCGGCGGTGCTCAACGCCGCCAACGAGGTGGCGGTCGCTGCGTTCCTCGACGGCCGCTCGGGCTTCCTCGACGTGACCGACGTGGTGGAGGACACGCTGGAGACGTGGGCGGACACCGGAGCCGACGAGCCACGCGACGTCGAGGACGTGCTCGGCGCGGACGCCTGGGCGCGTGAGCAGGCGACACGGACCCTGACCTCGGAGCGACCATGACCTTCGCGCTCGGCATCACGGCGTTCGTCGTCGCGATCCTGCTCGCCGTGCTCGTCCACGAGCTCGGCCACCTCGTCACCGCGAAGCTGTTCGGCATGCGAGCCGACCGCTACTTCGTCGGTTTCGGGCCGACCCTCTGGTCGACCCGTCGCGGGGAGACCGAGTACGGCGTGAAGGCCTTCCCTCTCGGCGGCTTCGTCTCGATCCGGGGGATGAGCCCGCTCGACGAACGTCGGCGACCGGTCGTCGACGAGGTGTTCGACCCGCAGGCCCTCTCGGCGGACCGGGAGCAGGACCAGCGGGTCGTCACCACGCCCGCCGCCCCACCTCCGACCGTTCCGCCGGCGACCTGGGAGCGACTCCGGGACACCCTGCTGGAACGGGGGACCCCGGCCACCGTCGCGCAGCGCATCGTCGAGCGCACGCGCGCCACGATCGGCCACGACCCCGACCTGACCGAGGCCAGGACCTCGCTCGCACAGGTCATGCTCACCGAGGTGGGCGACAGCGAACGGGTCGGCGACCTCCCCTGGCGCCTCCAGCGCGGCGACGAGGGACGCTTCTACCACGACCGGCCGCGGTGGCAGCGGGCCCTGGCGATCTTCCTGGGTCCCGTGACGCACCTGCTCATCGCCTTCGGCCTGCTGCTCGGCGGCTACCTCCTGATCGCGCAACCGACGGGCGAACCGACGACCGAGGTCGCCGTCGTCCTCGAGGACAGTCCGGCCGAGGAGGCGGGCCTGGCCCCGGGTGACCGGCTCCGGGCGGTCGAGGGCGTCGAGTCCGAGGACTTCGAGCGGCTGCGCCAGGTGCTGCGCCAACGACCCGGGCAGCCGACGACGCTGACGGTCGAGCGCGACGGCGAGGTGGCGCGGATCGAGCTGGTCCCGCTCGAGGAGACCGATCCCGGGACCGGGGAGACGATCGGTGTCGCAGGGTTCGTGCCCGGCGAGGTGAGCGAGCGGCTCGGGCCGGTCGACGCGCTGCAACGGGCGGCGGTCGGCGACGAGGACGAGCCGATCGGCGGCGTGGTCCCGATGCTCGGTGCCAGCGTGCAGGGGCTCGCGGCGGTGTTCAGCCCCGCCGGGCTCTCCGACCTCGTGTCGACGTCGCTGGGCGCGCAGGAACGCGACCCGGAGGGCGCCGTGTCGGTCGTCGGCATCGCCTCGTTCGCCGGTGGGGCAGCCGAGCAGGGCGGGGTCGGGCTCTTCGCCCTGCTGTTCCTGCTGGCCTACATCAACGTGTTCCTGTTCATCTTCAACATGGTCCCCCTGCCCCCCTTCGACGGCGGCCACCTCGCGGTGCTCGCGGTCGAGAAGCTCGGCACCACGGTGCAGCGCCTCCGCGGTCGGCCGGAGACCTTCACGGTGGACCCCCGAGCCATCACGGCGGTCGCCCTGCCCGTGATCGGCGTCCTCCTGCTGGTGTTCGCCACGACCCTGTGGCTCGACATCATCGACCCGATCACCTTCGGGTGAGCGCGGGGGTGAGAGCGCGGGTGAGTCGCGGGTGAGGGCGGACCGACCGGCCACCGGTCGGATCGGCCGACCCGGGCCGGGACCCACCTGCCGGTAGTATCGGGTCCGAACCTCGCACAGAGCGCTCCGCTCCCGCAGTCGCCGAGGAGCCCGTCGTGGCCGACCTGCCCGATCATCTTCCCCTCCTGCCCACCGACCCGGCGGTCGCCACCGGTGTGGACTCGCCCGGTCCCGAGCGCCGCCGCACGCGCACGATCCGGCTGGGCCCGCTCGAGGTCGGCGGGGACGCTCCCATCTCCGTGCAGACCATGACGGTCACACCGACCCACGAGGCCGACCTGACCCTGCAGGCGATCGCGGCCGCTCAAGCGGCCGGAGCGGACGTCGTCCGGGTCGCCGTGCCGCGCCGCGAGGACGCGGAGGCGCTGGCCTACATCGCCGAGCACGCCCGGATCCCCGTCATCGCCGACATCCACTTCCAGTGGAAGTACGCGGTGATGGCGATCGAGGCCGGATGCGCGGGGGTGCGGATCAACCCCGGCAACATCAAGAAGCACGACAAGGTGGCGCTGCTCGGCCAGATGGCCGACGACGCCGGGGTGGCGATCCGCATCGGGGTCAACGGTGGGTCGCTCGAGCAGGCCGTGCTCGACGAGTTCGGGGGGCCGACCCCGGAGGCGATGGTCGAGTCCGCCCTGCGCGAGACCCGGTTGCTGGAGGACGTCGGCTTCCACGACACGAAGATCAGCGTCAAGCACTCCGACCCCTGGACGATGATCCAGACCTACCGGCTGCTCGCGGAACGCACGGACTACCCGCTCCATCTCGGGGTCACGGAGGCCGGGCCGCTCAAGACCGGCTCCATCAAGTCCGCCGTCGGGATCGGGACGCTCCTGGCCGAGGGCATCGGCGACACCATCCGGGTCTCGCTCTCCGCCGACCCGGTGGAGGAGGTCAAGGCCGGCATCGCCATCCTGGAATCCCTCCACCTGCGCCAGCGCGGCCTCGACGTGGTCTCCTGCCCCTCGTGCGGGCGCGCGCAGGTCGACGTGTGGACCCTCGCCGAGGACGTCCAGAAGGGGCTCGAGGGCATCGACGCACCCCTGCGGGTCGCGGTGATGGGCTGCGTGGTCAACGGGCCGGGGGAGGCACGCGAAGCCGACCTCGGTGTTGCTGCGGGCAACGGCAAGGGCGACATCATCAAGAAGGGCGAGAAGATCGCCACGGTGCGCGAGGAGGACATCGTCGAGGCGATGGTCCACTTCGCGACCGAGATGGCCGAGGACATCCGGGCCGAGCGGGGCGACGGCGCGCCGGTGGTCGCCTGAGCCTCCGGGGTCCTCGTCACGCTGCGTGACGGCCTCCGGGGTCGGCGCCCCCGCGAGGCGTCCCGCTCCGTGGCGACCTGGGAGGCCCCGTGGTAAGGTCGCCCCCGCGGCGGGCCTGACGGCCCGCTGCGCCGCGTTCGGCGCCGTACCCGACTCGACGCGGTGGGTGCCCCGCTCCGGTGGTGGTGACCCCGACGACACGACCGACCGTGGACGACGAGCACGAGGATCGACAGCGGACGTCCGACGCGGCGGCCGGCCCCAGGGGGCCGGCCGTTGACGTGAGGCCGGAGCCGCGAACGGGGGAGCTCCCGGCAACAAGCAGCACCGTCGCCCGAACCGTCCCGGGCCCGACACGAGCCGATCCACCACAGCGAGGAGGTGACCATGGCCAGCACCGAGGACCCCGAACTGGTGGCGGCCGTGCACGACCTCGCCGCCCCGCTGGCGGCCGCCCGTGGCATGGAGATCCTGGAGGTCCGGGTCAAGGGCCACAAGGGCAGCCGCATGGTGCGCGTGGTCGCCGACGTCGCCGACCTCGATGCCGACCACGACCTCGACGTCGACACCGTGGCCGAGCTCTCACGCGAGCTCGGCGACGCGCTCGACGAGCACGACCCGATCGCCGGCGGCTACCGGCTCGAGGTCAGCTCCCCGGGCGTCGACCGCCCACTCACCCGCCCTCGCGACTTCCGCCGCAACGTCGGCCGGCAGGTCCGCGTGGAGCTCACCAGCGACGCGGACGCGCCGTCCGAACTCACGGGCACGCTCGTCGACGCGACCGACACCGAGATCACCCTGGAGGACGAGGCCGGGTCGCAGGTGGTGCCGCTCGGCACCGTCGCGCGTGGTCACGTCGTGCTCCCGTGGTGAGCGCACGAAAGGCTCGTAGGTGAAGATCGACATCGACGCGTTGCGTCAGATCGAGCGTGAGAAGAGCATCGACTTCCTGACGGTGGTCGAGGCGTTCGAGACCGCCATGGCCTCGGCGTACAAGCGCTCGGCGCACGCCTCGGCCGACGAGGCCCGTGTCACGGTCGATCGCACCACCGGGGAGGTCACCCTCTTCGCGCAGGAGCTCGACGACGAGGGCAACATCGTCTCCGAGTGGCAGGAGGAGCCGAAGGACTTCGGTCGCATCGTGGCGCAGACCGCCAAGCAGGTGCTGCTCCAGCGTCTGCGCGAGGCCGAGCGTGAGGCGACCTACGGGGAGTTCGTCGGCCGTGAGGGTGACATCGTCGCGGGCACCGTCAGCCAGCAGGGCAACCAGACCTACATCGAGCTCGGCCGCAACACGGCGTTCGTGCCGTTCTCCGAGCAGATCCCGAACGAGCGGCTCGAGCACGGGGCGCACACCCGAGCGGTCGTGATCGAGGTGCAACGGCGGGACCGTGGGGCCCAGATCGTGGCGTCGCGGACCCACCCGGCGCTCGTCGTCGGGCTGTTCGCGCTCGAGGTCCCGGAGATCGAGCAGGCCATCGTCGAGATCCGCGGCATCGCGCGCGAAGCGGGGCACCGCACCAAGGTCGCGGTGATGTCCAACGACCCCGACGTCGACCCCGTCGGCGCCTGCGTCGGTCCGGCCGGTCAGCGTGCCCGAGGTGTCCAGAAGGAGCTGCACGCCGACGAGCTCGAGCGCATCGACATCGTGCGCTGGGCCGACGAGCCGGAGCAGCTGGTGGCCAACGCGCTGTCCCCGGCGAAGGTCTCCAGCGTCTACCTCTACCCGGACGACGGCACCGCGATGGTGGTCGTACCCGACTACCAGCTCTCGCTCGCGATCGGGCGCGAAGGCCAGAACGCGCGGCTCGCCGCGCGCCTGACCGGCTGGCGCATCGACATCAAGTCGGAGACCCAGTTCGAGGCGGAGCAGCGGGCCTTCCAGGAGGCGTTCGAGAACGGCCTGATCGACGAGTACGGCAACCCGCTCTCCGAGGAGGGCGCGAAGGCGATCGAGCAGGCCTACGAGTCCGCCGAGGTGGTCCGCAAGTCCGCGCTCGAGGACGAGGAGGACGACGTCGCCAGCGCCGAGCCCGACGCCGCTCCCACGGACCTGCCCGTCGCGGATGCGCCGGTGACCACCCAGGACGCGACGGCCGCGGCCGCCGCCGGGGCCGGGTCGATCCCCGACCCGGTCGCGGGGACCGAGGAAGCGGTCACGCCCGACACCGAGCCGGGTACCGACCCGGCCCCGGACGAGGGGACCCAGGCGTAAGCGCACGGTGCCGGGGGCGGTACCGGACGGATCCGCCCCCAGCCGCGTGTGCGCACGACAACCAAGCCACCGACCGTGGAGCCAGAAGGAAGTACCCTTGACGGGCACCGCGCCACGCGCGCCGGTCCGGACCTGTATCGGATGCCGCACCGCACGTCCCAAGGACGCGTTGTTGCGGGTCGCCAGGACCCCCGAGGGGGTCCACGCGGATCCGTCGGCCCGGCTCCCCGGCCGTGGTGCGTACGTCTGCTACGACCCTGACTGCCTCGCGATGGTCCGCCGTCGCGACGGTGCCGCGCTCCGCCGGGCCCTCCGGGGGCCGACCGGACCGGAGGTCGCAGCAGCGCTCGACGAGCTACACGACCTGGTGGGGCACCACCGGGTGCCTGACGGCACCGTGAGGAGCGAGAACGCGTGAGCAACAAGGTCCGCGTCTACGAACTGGCCAAGGAGACGGGCCTCCACAACAAGGAGGTCCTGCGTCGCCTGAGCGAGCTCGACATCGAAGCCAAGAGCCACTCGTCGTCCGTCTCGGACGCCGACGCTGCTCGGTTCCGCGATTCCCTCGGCAAGACCGAGGCGGAGCGCAAGGCCGAGGAGCAGGCGAAGCGTGACCGGGAGCAGCAGGAGCTCGAGCGTTACCGCTCGATGCAGGCGTCCGCGCCCCCGGAACGCAAGAAGGCCGCCAAGGTCCTGCCGCCGCACCTGCGGGAGCAGCAGGAACGGGAGGCGGCCGCGGCGACGCCGCCTCCTGCGGCGCCGCCGACCGACCGACCCGCGGCCGAGGCCGGACAGGGTGCCGA
>SKTG01000139.1 GCA_007118045.1 Nitriliruptoraceae bacterium | reverse complement strand
GGTAGGAACCGTGAACTCTGGCACCGGTGGAGGCGCGCTCACATGCGCACGCTCGATCGCGCAGGTGCGGTCCGACCTGGGATCCGCGCCGAGGAGACGATCATGTACCCCCTCCCTCATCGGTACACGCTGGATGAACTCCGAGTCCTGCGCGGCGACGATCCCCACGCCTACCTCGTCGCTGAGCATCGCGGTCGGCACCGCGCGCGCGGCCGTGATCGACGGCGTCGGGCACACCGCAACCGACGGCGGGATCAGGAGTCCCTCGATGTCCCTGCCGGAGCGCGTGGTAGCCGGGCCGGAGCCGTCGCGCTCGCCGTTGCCGGCCTGCTGTTCGTCACCTACCCCGCGCTCCGCCCTTGGACCGACGAGACCACGCTCGAAGGTGCGACGAGTGCCATGACCTCGACAGCCTGGGTCGTCGCACACCTGGCGGCGATGATCGGCCTGGTCCTGGTACCGCTCGGCGTGGCCTCGCTGTGGGCCCTGGCGCGCCCGACCCCGGCAGAGCCCGTCGCAGGCGTGGCCCTGCTGGTTACGTCGCTGGGTGTGTGCCTCATGCTTCCGTACTTCGGCGCGGAGACCTTCGGACTCCACGCCGTTGCCACCGTCGATGGCGGCCAGGAAGTGCTACTTCGGGTCATCGACGGCTTCCGTTTCCAGCCGGTCGCGATCGGTGTCTTCGGGCTCGGTCTCGTGGCACTCGCGGTGGGTTCCGTCCTGGTCGCCACTGCGATCCGGCGATCCGGGTGCATCCGGCCGGCCGCCGGGGTCACCTTCGCGCTCGGCTTCGCGCTGTTCCTCCCCCAGTTCTTCGCCCCGGCACCGGTACGCATCGGCCACGGGGTACTGGTCGCCGTCGGCTGTGTGTGGATGGCGCTGGCGTTGTGGCAGGCTGCGGAACCAGCACCCTGACGCACCACGCGCGAGTCACTCGAGGCTGCCCGTACCCCGCGACAGCGACGCACGCGCATGCGACGAGCACAGCAGCGACCTCGTCCCTGACGCTGGGACGGTGTGACGCCGCGCCGACAGGATGGCGGGGTCCGAGATCGGAGCCGTCTCCGCGGTGCTCTGTGGAAACGGGGCCGAACTCGCCTGGTCGCATGTGGTACTGGGTGTAGCGCCACCTGTACGGCGCTGGCTCAGATCGGTCTCGAGCTGAGGGTTCGGGACCCGATCCGAGCCACGGCCGCCTGATGCCTCGTCCGGGTCGTCCGTGCTGCTGCCGACAGGGACCTGGCCGAATCGCCGGCGCGAGTCACCGTCACAGCATGGGAGCGTGACTGCACATCGAAGGCCCGCCAGCGACGGGGCCCGGATCGTGCAGGAGAACCTCGACGCGCGCTCCGGCACGAAGCACACGCGAGTCCGACCCACACAGACGGAAGGCGATCGATGGATCTGCATCAGGCCCTCGTCCTCACACACATCCTCGCCACCGCGGGACTGTTCGCCGCCATCGGGGCAGAGCATTTGGCGCTGCAGCGCCTGACGAGCGCGACGGACGCTCCAGACGCGCGGTATTGGCTGGCGGCATATCGGAACCCTGCGGGAGGTACCGGGCACCTGGCCATGGTGGTGCTCCTGACCAGTGGCGTCGCCATGGGCTTCACCCGCTGGGGGTTCGAGGGATGGATGCTCGCCGCCCTGATCGGTGTGGTCATCCTCATGGTGGCTGGCGGCATCCTCTCAGCCGGGCCGATCCGGCACCTGGCTATCAGCCTCGGGGAGCCGTGGGTGGCAGCCGCCCCGGCGGTGCGAAACGCCACACCACTTCTGAGGAAGTGGAGCCGGACCCGGGCCGGAGTGTTGGTCGGGATCCTGGCCGTCATGGCTCTCAAGGTTTCGTTCGTGATCTCCCTCGTCACGATCCTCTTCGCCGGAGTCATGGGCGCGGCTCTACCGCAACGCAACGAGATCAGCTACACCGGGGAGCAGGCACCTTGAGACTGAAGTCACCCCTGTCACCAACGACGACCCGGTCCGACCGGGTGGGACGTCGCCATCGGCCGGGAGATCGGATCGCTCCTCGCAGGCTCACCGGCACACGGGGTGAGCGCCTGACGATCCCAGATCCGGAGCGGATCGTCCATCTCCAGCTCCGCCGGTTCGCCGGCTGTCCCGTATGCAACCTTCACCTGCGGTCGTTCACGCGTCGCCACGACGAGCTCGTCGCCGCAGGAGTTCGGGTGCTCGCCGTCTTCCACACCAGTGCCGAGGAACTGGCACTGCACACGATGGATCTGCCGTTCACAACCGTCGGTGATCCGAGCAAGGTCCTCTACCGCGAGTTCGGAGCACGCTCATCCGTTCGGGGTGTCCTCGCTCCTCGAGCATGGCCGACGATCGCGCGTGCGATCGGCGTCGCCCTCGCCGGGATGTTCCGCGGCCGCGTTCGGGCGCCACGGTTGCGGCCGGAGGGCGGCCGGTTCGGTCTCCCCGTCGAGCTGCTGATCGCACCATCGGGTGACGTCCTGGCCGCGAAGTACGGAGAACGCGTCGACGACCATTGGGAGGTGGACGAGGTCCTGGCGTTGACGCGCGAGGTGGAGCGCGGCCGGGCATTCGAACGACGCTTCGATGAGCACCACCAGTCACCCAAGAGCACCGTGTCCTAACAGCTTCACCGGACCGCCCTCGTGGGCTAGCGACGAGAAGAGTGAAACATGAGAACACTCGCAGCGTTCGTCACCGGTGGCAGTCGAGGGATGGGCGCAGCAACCGTGAGGGGACTGGCGGATCAGGGCTCTCATGTCGACGAGGTGGCCGCGACGGTCGTGCACCTGGATGGCCCGTCCGGCACATGTCAGCGGCGGAACCATCTCGGTCGACGGTGGCTATGCGGCGTGAACGCTGAGGAGAGACAGCCGTGGCGTAGCTATAGACCCAGCCCCCTGTCTCCATCTCAGGGGACGACGGCGGAGGCCCCCTCGTATCGCACGCCTGACAGCAGACACCTTGCGATCAGCAGCGCGTAGCTCTCTGCAGCCGGGCGACGCACGGCAGCGGTGCTCTCCACGGCTCGGCCGTCGTTGTGCGTCCTACGGGAGGTGCGCCTTGAGGGTGAACTCCGTCGGTACGAGCGCCCGCTGAACGTCGGGGAAGCGGTAGGTGCCGTCGGTGTCTCAGCTTCCACCCACGGTGCGAACGTCCAGTCGAGCGTGTCGAGCGTGTCCCCCTCCTGAAGACGTCTCACGACGAGACCGGCATCGATGACCGCTTGGACGCTCTCGCTGATCCGATGCTGCCACTCGTAGTGCACGATGCACTGGTCGACGGCATCCCTGATGTTCACGTACGAGACGTTCCCCAGATACTTGGCCGGCAGACGCGAGGAGCGGCGCATCAGGCCGAGCTCGGCGGCTGCGACGCATGGCTTGGTGGGTGATCACCCGGTCAGCACCCTGACGTAGTGCTCGTCATCACCGACCGGAGGGCCGACCCGGAACGGACCGTTAGGGCGCTACCTACGCCTCATCGCGGCGCGCGCTGCTGCGTGTGGATCGGCGCGAGGTCTTCCAGGTCGAGGTCGGCGAGGACGTCGATGTGGCGGGCGAGCAATGCCGCCATGTGCCCGCGCACGAGCGGCGAACCGGGACGGTAGGTCCCGTCCGAGTACCCGCCGACGACACCGAGCAGCCCGAGCAGGACGATGTTGTCCTCGTGCACGTTGCCAGCGACATCGGTGAACTCCGCATCGAAGTCGAGCGTGTCGATGTAGGCCTCGAGATCCTCGGAGCTGATGTCGTACGCCTCGTTGATCAGGAGCTGCGTGTGGATCAGGATCGACGCCGCCTGGCCTCGGGTGACAGTCGCGGCTGGCCGGAAGGAGCCGTCTTCGAAGCCAACCACGATGCCGAGGGCGGCCGCCGTCAGCACGTTCTCCCGGTGTACCGCGGGGATCGCGGCGGTGTCGGTGAAGGTGTCGGCCGGCGCCGGATCCGTACCCAGCTCCACGCGCGCCGCCTCGAGCAGGCGGAGCGTGAGGGTCGCAAGCTGTGCCCGGTTGAGTCCGTCTCGCGTACCGAACGTCCCGTCCGCCTTACCCTTGATGAGGCCCCAGTTGTAGGCGCAGATGATCTCGAGCTCGTTTCCCGAGCTCAGTGCCGCTTGGTCCGGGAAACCCGGATCCTCGAGGTCCGCGCCTGGAGGACATGCGTTCTCGATCGTCCGCTGCGCAGAGGCCGGGGTGATGGGCAGCAACGTAAGGGTGAGCGCCAGCGAGCCCACGATCGCCACCCATCGCCAGGCCCTAGGTCCGGGGTCCAAGGCTTCGGTCATGGCGACTCCCCCTTGACGACCGCGGCGGGCGGGGGCATCGGCCTGCTGCGACCAGCCCCTCGACGATACTCCGGAGCTGGAAGTCGCCTGTCAAGTGCCTACGGGGGGCGTGCCGTGCACGCCGAGGACGATGCGAGGACCGAACTCTTCCGCGATCACTGGGCCCGACGCTCGAGGAACGTGCACGCGACCATGTTGAAGCGCCCGCCGGGCCTTGCGCTCGCTGGCGACCGATCGGCCACTCACGCAGCGTCGCCCCAGCCGGAGCGTGGCGTCGCCTCCCAACCACACGAGGAGGCCCGGATGCTCACCACTGCAGAGCCGACGGCAGTCGAACGCTGCGAGCAGCGTCGCGCGCGTCGATGAGTGGATCATGTTCCTGACGATGGTGGTGGCCCTCTGCACGGAACAGGAGCACGAAGGTGACGAGCATCGGGACTGCCCAGAACGTGAAAGGCACCCAGCCGAAGGGGAGCAGTCCGATGTGCATCCCGATGAGGGACAGGTAACCCAACTGCGCCTTCCGGCCGCCGCAAAGCACCAGCCGTCCGCTGCGTCCTCGAACGCGATCACCAACGAGATGAACACCAGGGCGTTCGGCGCCACGAGAGGATGCCAGGTGTTCCGCACGAAGTCGGAGTCCCCGTCGACGACATGGCACTCGCGCTGCCGCAGTTCGCGCTCGACAACCCGATCGGCTGCTCCCCGGTGGCCCAGATCTTCGCGGAGGTGAACGCCGAGCTCACCGACGTTCCGGACCCGGCGCTCCATACCTAGGTCTCCACGCTGTCGAGCCAGATCGAGCTACTCCGGCGACGACGAGGCCTGGAACGCGGAGACGGACGAAACGGTGCTACTGCTCAGCAGCCGGTTCAACGCCTCCACGCCCTACGCCGCCGCGGAGACCGTCGACCTCTCTTCCCGAACTCGCAGCTGGTCAGCTACGAGGGGTGGGGGGACCTCGCCATTCAGGGCGGTGCGGGCTCGTACGCGCACGAAGGCCAGCAGCCCGAGGCCGGCGACGCCGTAGATGAACAGGATGTCGCCGGGGAACAGCAGGAACATGTGTGCGAGCCCGAGCACGAGCAGGAAGGCGTAGCGGCGTGCGAGCAGTCCCCGTGGCGACCGGCCGGCCTGCCACTGCTTGGCAGCGATGAGCGCGGCGCCCAGGCCGAACATGATCGCGAAGCTCGACAGGAACTTCCCGGCGGCGAGCCAGCCGGTGAAGAAGCCCACCACGCGGTCGGCGCCGCTCGTCTCGGGCGCTGACGCGGTGGTGAACGCGGCATAGAGGTCGGGTCCGCGCATGAGTTCGATGTTGATGAGCAGGATGCCGAGGAGCGCGAACCCGCGACACACGTCGAGGATCGGTTCGCGGGCGCGACCGGCCGTGGGGCTCGGCGGGGGCGCAGGGGACGAACCGGGACCCCGCTCCTCGTTCATTACATCGCTTCCGTGGTGGATGCATCAGCGCTCGGTCGCAGGTCGTCGAGGAGCCTCGCACATCGTCCCGCTCGACGGAACCATCCCGGAGCGGAAGCTCTCTCGTCATCGCGACGTGTCGGAGACCCAGATGCTCCAGGTCGCGACCGTTCCCGGCCCCCCGGGGCGCTCCGACCCCTACCGCCGATGATGCAGGCCCACCTCACCGGACAGCCGAGGTCGCCTGTCTACCGGCCGGGCAACGATCGGGTCCGGTGATGAGCGGAGCATCGAGCTCCGCGCCGGCGGCACGCTCTGTCGGGGAGGAGGCGTCTCGGGCCCCGACATGGCTGGGAGACGGGCCAGCTCGCCGACCACCAGAAACGGGTAGCCCGCCGTCGTCCGTCCGGCTGCGCTGGTCAGTAGTGGAATCCCAGGAGGCGGAGGTGCCAGAGGAAGGGAAGCGCCGCGAGCAGGACGATCGCGATCCCGGAGTGGTAGAGCCGGCCGGCAAGCGAGACCCCACCGTTCCGCCACAACCGCACGACGACGACGTCGAGCGCGACTACCGCTATGGCCCCGGCCAGCGGCAGCAGCAGGGCCCGGAGGGCGAGGCTGACCTGGAGCAAGCCGGCCATGTCCAACGCGAAGTGCGCGAGCAGGCCGAAGCCGAACGCGATCATGAGTCCGCCGGCCAGGCCGGTGAGGCGACGGGCACGCCGTAGATCCGCTGGAACAGGCTCGCCGCGCTGGCGGAGGCGTCGGCGCAGCGCGCCCGCGGGCCAGCCGACAGCGGCGATCAGAGCGACGGCGAGGAAGAACGCGAGGAGCCCGGCGACGAAGCGGGCGGTGTCGTACCAGGCGATCGGTTCCATGGAGAACAGCTGGGCGCCGGCCGCGTGCAGGCCGTCCACCGCACCGGTGTCGTCGGTGTCGAAGACGAGCGTTCCGGTACCGCCTCGCTCGACGAACACGCCGGCGTCCGACGGCAGCCAGGTCGCGTCCGGGAGCAGGTGGAACGGGACCATGGTCGTGCCGAGGGTGCCGTCGCCCTGGTCGGTCACCTGCAGCCGGCTGCTCGTCAGGGTGGACACCAAGCGCATGAACGTGGACCGGTCGTGGCGGTTCCAGCGGTACTGCCCAGCCAAGGCACTCAGGTCGGTGTCGTCTGCTGGTGGCTCAGCGGTCGCCGCATGGTCCTCGGGGAAGGCGTGTTCGAGCGCCTCGTAGATCAGGGTGTGTGTGAACTCGACGCCCGAGCCGTGGTTGAAGGCGACGAAGAAGCCGAGGTCGGCCTCGGGCAACAGGTAGAGGTGGGCGCTGGCGCCCACCCAGCTGCCGCCGTGCTGCACGCCGCGATGCGGCCCGGGGTTGTGCTCGAAGAAGCCGTAGCCGATCCCGGCCGATGCGGGGTGTGGGGTGAACTGGGTGTCCTGCATCGCCGCGACGCTGCTCGACTCCAGGATGCGGGTGCCGTCGTGCTCACCGTCGGCGAGGTGAGCGAGCATGAACGCGGCCATGTCCTCACCGGTGGTCCACAGGCCACCCGTGGGCGTCGCGGTGACGTACACGGGCGGCACCGCACCGGTCGTGCCGAGGCCGGGGACCATCTCGTGTGGTGTGACGTCGTGGGCGTCGGGGACCGGTCTTCCGTAGCTGCTGCGGGTCATCCCGAGCGGTTCCAGGATCTGCGCGGTCACGTAGTCCTCGAACGTGTCACCGGAGGCGACCTCCACGAGGTGGCCGGCGAGCGCCATGCCGATGTTGTCGTACTGGTGTGCAAAGCCCGGCGGCCGGACCCGCTCCGGCAGTGGTGACAGGATCTCGGCCAACGGCGCGACTTGGCCCGGCTGCGAGGTCATGGACCCGAGCAGGTAGTGCTCGGCGAACCCCGCTGTGTGGGTGAGGAGGTGGGCGGTGGTGACCGGCTCGCCGAACGCTTCGGGGACGCGTACCTCGGTCAGGTAGGTGTCGACGTCGGCGTGCAGGTCGAGGCGACCCTGCTCGACCTGTTGCATGACCGCCGTGGCAGTCAACAGCTTGCTGACCGACCCGATGTCGAACCGGGTCCGTCGCGGGTCGATCGCGGTGTCCTGGTCCGTGTCGGTGTGGCCGTAGCCCTGGGCGTGCGCGATGTCCCCATCGGCCACAAGTACGAAGACGCCTCCAGGGGTGTCGTGATCCTCCATCGTGGAGGGGATCTCGCTGTCCATGAACGCGACGATCGCTCCTACCTCGACCGATGACGCAGGTTCGACGGGCTCGACGGACGTCTGGGGCGTGGTGGAGACGGCGCCTCCAGCAGCCGGCACATGGCCCACGGCAGCCGTGGTGAGAAGCAGCACCGCAACCAACCCGGACACCAGGAGGAGCGAACGCTTCGACAGCTCCCAGCGACGTCGACCCCAGCCCATCGAAGACCCTTCCGTCGTCGAGTCGTCTCGCGGCTCCGAAGTGGAGCCACGAGAGCGGCCGTGGACCTGGTAGCACCGTCCTCGATGACCTGGCGCGCGGCTAGATGCGAAGGGCCGCAAGCGCGAGGTCCAACAGCCGACAGCGGCATGCCCACTGACGCGGTGTGGACCGCGCACGGTCGTACGTGGCTGGAAGCGGTCGCCCGACCGGCAGTTCTGTGAGCCGAACGGCTGGCCCGACGGCGAAGTGGTGCAGGACCTGCGTAACGCCGACCCGGGGTGGGCGGAGTGGGGAGGCTCCATCCTCCGGGAGCACGGTCGCCAGGCGCCTGCTTGGTCGACACAGCGCACCCGAAGGTAGGTGTCGTCACCCAGCCCCCACACCCCACCCGTCTGTAGGGCATCGTGACCGCCGGTAGACGTTGCTCATGCGCGCGAGATCGGTGGGTGGCTGTGTGAGCACGGCGTCACACCGGCTCACCGGGGAGGACGGGATGGACGACGAGATGGCGCCAGGATCGCAACGGACAGGTGCACAGCAGAAGTTCCTGTTCGTGATGTGGCAGGGGGGCGGGAACGTCCCCGTACAACTGGGCGTCGCGCGTGAACTCGTGCGATGCGGGCACCGTGTCCGAGTGCTCGCCGACCCTGCGGTCGAGGAGGAGGCACGCGCGGCGGGTTGCGGGTTCTCGGCGTATCGCCTCGCGCCGCACCACGACCTGCGCAGCCGGAAGGACGACATCTTCCGGGATTGGGAGCAGCGAACGCGGGTCGGCCAGATCGAGCGACTGTTCAAGACGGTGTCGTTCGATCCGGCCGAGAGCTACGCGCGGGACGTCCTGGCCGAGCTGATGCGGGAGCCTGCCGACGTGGTGGTGGTGGACTCGATGCTGTTCGGAGCTCAGATCGGAGCCGAGGCATCCGGGCTGCCGACCGCGGTCCTATGGCACATGCCCTTCACGCTCGGTGAGGGGGTCCCGCCTCCCGGTCTCGGGCTGCGTCCGGCGAGAACCGGGTTGGGACGCGTCCGGGACCGGACACTTCGCGCGTTGATGAGGCGGTTCACGGATGCGAGAGGGCTCGGCGCGCTGAACCAGGCGCGCGAAGCGGTCGGACTCGGCCCGCTCGCGTCGGTGGAGCACCAGGTGCTGCGCGCGGACCGTGTGCTCGTGCTGACCTCGCAGTCCTACGATCTGCCAGCGGTGCGCTTGCCGTCGATCGTGCGCTACGTCGGTCCTCAACTCGACGATCCGACCTGGGTGGAGGCTTGGGAGGATCCTTGGTCCGCTGATCACGCGGAGCCTCTGGTGCTCGTCAGCTTCGGCTCGACCTTCCAGGATCAGGGTCGTGTGCTCCAACGCACGATCGCCGCGCTGGGTGCGTTGCCCGTCAGGGCCCTCGTCACGCTCGGAGCTGTGGTCCCACCGGAGGAGCTCCCCACCGCCGACGACGTGGTCGTCGTGAGCTCTGCCCCGCACGCTGCGGTCCTGCCCCATGCGAGCGCGGTGGTCACTCACGGCGGGCATGGCACCGTCATCAAGGCGCTCGCCCACGGGGTGCCCGTGGTCTGCATCCCGCAGGGGCGCGATCAAGCGGACAACGCCGCCCGGGTCGAAGTCTCGGGTGTCGGCGTGCGGCTGAAGCGGAGGGCCGGTGCTCGAGCGATCCGTCGCAGCGTGCAGCAGCTACTGGCGAGTCCGGATCACACCGAGGCAGCCCGTCGACTGGCAGAGACCATCGCCGACGAGGTCGGCGCACGAGCCGCTCGTCACGAGCTGGAGGCACTCGCATCGTCGTACGGTGGACGGTCGCGCTGGGAAACTCGCGGTACCGGCAGCGCCGAAGGGTGACCGGTGAGAAGCTGCGTCGTCGGCGCCCAGCACGGCCACCAGGCGCTGGCAGCCGCGCTGCAACCAGTAACCACCGAGCTAGGACGCGACGAGGAGGAACATCCATGGATGTGGAACAGTTGATCGCCGACGCACGCGACGCCCTCACGGTCAAGCGGGTGTTCGGGGAGCCCTACGAGCACAACGGCATCACCGTGCTCCCGGTCGCCAAGATCCAGGGTGGGGGAGGAGGCGGCCAGGGTGACTCCGCAGAGGGCCAGGGCGTCGGCGGTGGCGGTGGGCTCGCCGTCCACCCGGCGGGGGTGTACGTGCTCACAGGGGACCGGGTGCGCTGGCAGCCGGCCGTCGACGTCACCCGGATCGTCGTCGGTGCCCAGGTCGTTGCCGTGTTGGCGTTGCTCACCTGGCGCAGCGTGGCGACGAGGTGGTTGAAGTCCCGTTCGCAGACCTGACCGGTCCGCGACTGCCACCACCGCGCGAGCGAGCTTCTATGATCACCGGTTCCCCGACAGTTCGTCGCGGCGACACGCCCAGATGTCGGCTCACGTCTCCGGCCCGTGCCATCCGCGCTCCTACGACACCATGCTTCGCAAGCGGGCGGCGACCTCGGCGCGCGAGGCCACACCGAGCTTCTGCAGCGCAGCTGCCACATGGTGGTCGACGGTTCGGACCGAGAGCACGAGCCGCTCGGCGATCTGCGCGTTGGTGAGCCCGTCAGCGACGAGGTCGATGACTTCGGCCTGCCGACCAGTGAGGCCAGCCGGGTGCTGACGGGTCTCCGCCCGTGGTCCGCGCGGGACGTGGCGAACCCCGATGGTGCGCAACTGCTTGCGGGCGAGACGCGCAGCCGGAGCGGCGCCGAGGTGGTCCAGGACGTCGAGCGCTTCCAGAGTGGGCTCGACCTCGCCTGATGCGAGGAGCTCGATGGCCCGCTCGTAGTGTCCGCCACGTCGCCGCCACTGCTCCGCAGCCGCGTGCCATCGTCCCTGCAATGCGGTGACGTAGGGTTCGGCGACGGGGTCGGTCGTGACCACCTCGATGCCTGCGAGGCTGGCCACGCGCAGCACCGCGCCACGGCGGCTCGGATCGAGCGGTTGCGCGAGCGCCTCGGTGACGATGCGCGCCAGCGCGGGGTCGCCGGTCAACGACGCGTGCTCCACGCGTGCCACCGCGGCGGCCCCGACGAAGACCATCGGGCCCGCGGCGGTCGTGGCGGCCCAGGCCCGCTCGACCAGCTTCTCCGCATCAGGGGCCCCGCGCCGCACCGCCACCTGGGCCAACGCGCCCAGCACCAGGCCCTCGAGCACGCCGGCGGACTCGACCGAGTCGAGCAGCTGGCGGAGGGTGGTCTCGGCCTTCTCGAAGCTTCCCCGATAGCACCACAACAACGCCTGTTGTGACGCGACGTTGTAGCGGTGCGCATGGAAGTCGTGATCGTCGAAGAAGGCCAGCGCCTCGTCGATGCGTCGTTCGGCCTCGTCCCACATCCCGGCTGACACGAGCAGGGTCGACAGGATCGCGTAGCCGCGGGCCGCCGCCTCGAGCTGGCCCGTGCGATGAGCCACGTCGAGACCGGCGCCCACGTCCGCGGCCCCGTCGAGATCACCGACGAGCGCGCGGGCCCAACCGTGGTACGCGAGCAGCAGGCCCTCGAGGTCGCCCCGACGGGCGCGCCTGGCCAGCTGACGGGCCTCGTCGGCCAGGCCGAGGGCATCCGAGCACCGGCCGGTGAGCACCCACAGCGAGATACGTTGCTGCACGGCCAGGGCAGCGACCTGGGGATCATCGGAGCTGGCAGCGAGGGCGCTCGCCCGCTCCTCGGATGCCAACGCGCCCTGTCGGTCGCGGGTCATCCACCGCATGCGTGACTGGGTCAGCAACGCCTGGGCGAGCGGTCCGGGGTCGCCGAGCTGCTCCCTCGACGTGACGGCCCCGTCGGCCGCCACCACCGCATCGCGCAGGTGGTGCAGGTTGTAGAAGGTCCAGGCGTGCTGCTCCAGCAGCGTGGCGCGCACCCGCGGGTCGAGGTGCTCTCCCTGCGCGAGGGTGACCCGCTGGTAGCGGAGCGCCTCACGGTGCGACCCGGCCGCGAACGCGTCCTCAGCGGCCAGCGGCCCGAGCTCGACGACGACCTCGCTGCGCCCCGCCTCCACCGCGTGGTGCAGCAGCCACGCAGCCGGCGTGTCGACCCCGAGCAACACGTCGAGGACCCGGTCGTGATCGGCACGACGCAGGCTGACGGGAACCGAACGTTCCACCGCCCGGCGTGCGAGCTCATGCCGGAACCGCAGATGGGTGCCGTCCACCTCGAGCAGGCCGCGCTGTTCGGCTGCCGCGGCCACCTCGGGGCGCACACCCAGCTGGGATACCACGGCCATCGGAGTCGCTCGAGGAACCACCGAGAGCTGCTCGACCGCCCGCTTGGCCTCGCTCGGCAGGTGACGCAGACGGGCGAGCACGGCATCGGCGACCGTGTCCGGTACCGCCGAGATGCCACGCGCGACCTCGGTGACGAAGAACGGGTTCCCGCCGGTGACACGCACCGCCTCGTGCGGGTCGAGCCCGCAACCCTCGGTCAGGTGTGCGACCGCCTCGGCACTGAGCGGCTTCAGGCGGACCCGGTGCGTGGTCCGCGCCGGTAGCGCTCCGATCACTCCCCGAAGCGGATGTTCGGCATCGAGCTCGTCCTCACGGAAGGTGACCACCAGCAGGCCGGGCAACCCGCCCACCCGCCGGCCGACGTAGCGGACCACGTCGAGGGTCGCCTCGTCCGCCCAGTGAGCGTCCTCGATCACGATCGCGATCACACGCAACGGATCGCGCATGAGCTCCAGCACGCTCTCGAACACCCCGCCGGTGTCGGCGGCCGCCACCGCGTCAGCGAGCGGTCCGCCGGAAGCCCGAGCGATGTCACGCAACGGCCCGAGGGTGCGGCTGGTCAGCAGGTCATCGCACCAACCTACGAGGGGCCGGGTGGTGCGGCCAGGGTCGGACACCCACGCCTGGATCAGGCTCGACTTGCCGATGCCCGCTTCGCCGGAGACGAGCACGACGGCCCCCCGCCCCTGCGACGCGGAGCTCGCCGCGCTCCGCAGCACCGCGAGGTCGGCGTCCCGCTCCAACAACCCGCTCATGGTCGACAGGCGCTGCATGCGACATGGCAGCGCGCCTCCGGACCATCATGGCCCCATCCGGCGCGGATGTGAAGTGCCACCTTCGGTTGGCGGGCCCGCCACCTCGACGACGCGGTGACCGCTCTGGAACGGCGGTAGGACGAACTGTGGCGCGCGACTCCCTGCGAGGCCCGCCGCGTGGGTCCTCGTGCGGAGCCACCCGACATCCTTCGCGCGCTTGCCGCCGGACCGCCAACGCCGCATAGTCGGTGCCAGGTCGTCCAGGAGATCGTTCCGTGACCGCGGACGGGCGGGAACGCCTGCGCGCTGAACGAAGCATCTGGATCGATCGCGACGCTGCGTCGGTGTTCGCCTACGTGACCGACCAGCCCCGAACCCCCACCTGGCGGACCTCGGTCGAGCAGGTGTAGCTGCAGGACGTCGAACCACTCGGCCTGGGTGTCCGGTTCGGGTTCGTCGTCGCGCCGGTCGCAGCCAGGGTGATGGCGCGCGACCTGGGCTCGCATCCGGCGAGACTGAAGGCGGTCCTCGAGCGGGACGACGCGGCTTCTCTCGGCGAAGCGGGTCCACCATCGTCGGACACGAAGGCTGGTCCTACCCGGTGGCTTGGCGCTCGGCGAGTCGGGCGACACCTTCGAGGATGCACCTGAGGCCGAAATCGAAGTCCGGGTCACCCTCGGGGGCCTCGCTCCCTGTGCCGAAGGCCTCAGTGGCGAGCACCGAGCTCACCTCAGGGAACTCCTCGGGGTCGACCAGGGTCGCCAGCGTCTGGCTCCACTCGAGTTCGAGTTCTCGCTGAGGGCGCCCCCCGCTCTGGGCATCCATGTCCTTGAGCAGGGCGCTGTGCTGCCGCACGTAACCGGAGAGGGTGGTGACCACCGAGAGCCGCGCTAGGGGAGGCAGGCCGCTGTCGCGTAACGCTCGGAGCCCCGCCTCCATCCAGGCGACGGAGTTCGGACCGATGGGAGGGCCGGAGATCGGAACCTCGATGACCCACCCATGGCTGACGCGCGCAAGCGCTCGGGCCCATGTCTCAGTGGCGGTTCGCCAGTCGGCATCGAGGGGCAACGCCGGTGGTGGTCCCGCGGCCCCGTCGACCATCAAGGTCAGCAGTTCGCTCTTGCTGGCCACGTGTCGGTACAGCGCCATGGTGGAGGCACCGAGGTGGTCCGCGACCCGACTCATCGTGACCGCGGCGAGCCCGTGCTGGTCGGCGATCTCGATGGCCGTGGCGACGATGCGCTCCACGCTGAGCGCTGGCTGCGGCCCGCGGCCGGTGACGGACGACACCCCCCAGAGGCGCCTGAGGCCCTCCGAAAGCTTCGGTACGTCGGCGTCGGTCATCGGCGCAACTGTAGCGATGCGCGGCGCCTGTGCGTACTCAGCACGCGTGATGCGTGCATCATATACACCTGCGTATATTATACGCAGGTCGGTGTCCCGCTTGGAGCCAGGGTGCTATGGCAGCGATGGTGCAGGTCGACGACCTCTGGAAGTCGTTCGGCGACAAGGCCGTCCTCGAAGGGATCGATCTCGCGATCCCTCGCGGCACGATCCTCGGCCTCCTCGGTCCGAACGGAGCTGGCAAGACGACGCTCGTTCGGATTCTCGCGACGTTGCTTCCCTTCGATGCAGGTGGAGTCCGCATCGGCGGCAGGGCCGTGGACCGCGACGCGGCCGCCGTGCGCCGTATGGTCGGGCTGGCCGGCCAGTACTCATCGGTCGACGAGTTGCTCACCGGCCGGGAGAACCTGCTGCTGTTCGGCCGTCTGGCTCATCTCGATCGGGCCACCATGCGTCGCTTCGCAACCGAACTTCTCGAGCGCTTCGACCTCCCCGATGTCGCAGACCAGCGGGTGAGCACCTACTCCGGCGGCATGCGCCGCCGGCTCGATCTGGCCGCCGCCCTGATCGCTGCCCCGCCCGTTCTCTTCCTCGACGAGCCCACCACCGGGCTCGATCCTCGAAGCCGAAGGACGCTGTGGAACGTCATCCGGGAGCTGGCTGGCGATGGCGTGACCATCCTGCTCACCACGCAGTACCTCGACGAAGCGGACCGCTTGGCCGACGAGATCGCGGTGCTCGATCGCGGCCGCCTCGTGACGCGAGGAACCTCACAGCAACTCAAGTTGCAGGTGGGAGCGGAGCGCCTGGAGCTGCACCTTCGAGATGCCACTGACCTCGATCGAACCATGGCCATGATGCCGACCGCCTCTCTCGACCCATCGACCGGCGCCGTGATCACCCAACTGGCCGGCCCCGAGGCGCTGCGATCGACGCTCAACGAGCTCGCCGGCGCGGGCATCGAGCTCGCTCGAACACAGGTCAGCGCTCCCACCCTCGAGGATGTGTTCGACGCCGCGACCACGAGCTCTCGCCCGGAGAGCAACCGATGACCGCCGGCGCACCGGCCAACCGGTTGGCGCTCGTGTGGTTGATCGACGACACGTGGGCGCTGACCGGCCGCAGCATCCGCCACGAGTTGCGCAGCCTCGACGGGCTCCTGGTCACCGTGCTGCTCCCACTGCTCGTGCTACTGGCGTTCGTCTACGTCCTGGGTGGGGCGCTCCGGACCCCGGGCAGCTACGTCGACTACGTGGTGCCAGGCATCGTTGTCCTGACCTCGGGTTACGGCGCGGCGTTGACCGCCACTGCGCTCACACGAGACCTGTCCACAGGGATGATCGACCGGCTTCGGGCATCACCGGCATCACCGGCAGCGCTGTTCGCCGGGCACGTCACGGCCGCTCTGCTCCGCACCCTCTTCTCCTCTGCACTCGTTGTCGGTGTCGCGATCGGGCTGGGGTTCGATGCCGTCGCGAGTCCCGGCGCCTGGCTCGCGGCCATCGGCATGACCTCGGCCTACATCCTGGCCATCGCATGGGTCGGAGTGGTCATCGGGGTCGGCGCCAGATCCGTGGAGGCCGCTGGTGGCTTCTCGTTCGTCGTACTGTTCCTGCCTTACGTCTCCAGCGGCTTCGTTCCGACCGAGACCCTCCCGCCGGCGTTGCGAGCCTTCGCCGAGAATCAGCCTCTGACCCCGATCATCGAGACCCTGCGGGCCCTCCTGCTCGGAACAGACCTGGGTGACCACGGGTACCGCGCCCTCGTCTGGTGCTTCGGGATCGTCGTGTTCGCGATCCCGGCCGCGGCCTTCCTCTTCCGCCGACGAACCGGGCGATGACCTCCCCGTACCCGCTGGGTCCGGGGTGAGCGACCGGGTGGGGATCACACCCCGGTTTGGCCGGGAGCGGCCTGGATCCGGCGCCGGGGGCAGTACCCGGCCCCACGGGCGTGACCGCCTCCTTCCACAGGCTGCTCGAGGGGATCCTGCGTGACACCGAGCCCCGGGGGTGACCGGATCGCCCTCGGCGGGCAGGAGTGCAGCGTCGACGTCATCGCCGTCTCGGACCTCGAGCAGGGTGGACCGTCCGGGTCCGTTCCGATCCCGTCGACCGTCACGTTCCATGCCGATAGGTCGCCTGGTCACGATCGCTCGCGGCAAGCTCTCCCGTGAGCTGTCCCAGGTGGAGCGCAGCACCTACCTCGCTGACCGTTGCCCGAGGTCCTGAGCCGAGGCCTCGACCGCCCCGAAGTGGGGCACCTGCCGCCGACGTCTGGACAGTCGCGATCGCCTGTCGGATGCTCTCGATGGGCCCGGTGGAGCGCGGTGCTCGGGCGTGGCGCCGCGACGGCGTGCTCGGAGGAGCTCGACGATGAGCCGGCGCACGATCGAGGAGCACCTGGCGGACACCTTCGTCGGACGCGAGGCGGAGCTGGCGACCCTGGTCGACTCACTCGAGACGTCGAGTTCGAGCGTGACGTTCGTGCACGGGCTCGCCGGGATGGGCACATCCGCGCTGCTCGGCGCTGTCGCTGCGCAGGCGCGATCGCGCGGCATCCACGTGGT
>SKTG01000358.1 GCA_007118045.1 Nitriliruptoraceae bacterium | reverse complement strand
CCTGGGCGGTCAGACGGCGGTAGCGCCCGTAGGCCAGGTACTGGCGGGCCAGCGCGGCGAGGCTCTCGCGCGGGCGGTAGTCGACGGCCAGGCGGGGCTCGAACCACACCGTGTACCCCGCGCGGCGCAGACGCAGGTTGAGCTCCGCGTCCTGGTTGCGGACGAACCGAGGGTCGAAACCACCGACCCGACGCAGCACGTCGGCCCGGAAGACGCCGAGGTAGACGGTGTCGGCCGGCCCGGGGGTCGTCCCCGTCCGGTAGGTGGCGCCGCCCGCACCGACGCGGGTGCCCATCGCCGTGGCGATCGCCGCGGCCGTGCCCTCCTCGGCCCGGGGGACCTGGCGTCCACCGACGTTCGCGGCGCCCGTCGTGCGCAGGCTGGCGACCGCCTGCGCGACGTACCCCTCGGGCAGCCGGGACTGGGCGTCGACGCGCACGACGACCTCGCCGCTGGCGGCGCCGATCGCGAGGTTGAGACCCTCCGAGGTACGACCCGTCGGGTTGTCGAGCACCCGCACCCGCGGGTCCGACACCTCGGCGGCCGCTGCGGCGGTGGCCGGGTCGCCGGCGGCCACGAGCACCTCGACCACCCCGTCCTGGTGCAGGGCGGAGCGGATCGCTCCGGGCACCTGGTCGGCCGCGTCGCGCGCCGGCAACACGACGCTGACCCGCACGGTCCGCGGTAGCGGCGGCAACGACGGGCCGGGATCCCCGTCACGCTCGCCGTCCGGACCGGTCACGCGCCCCTCGCCAGGGTCCGCAGGTGCTCGACGAACCTCGGCGCGGCGACGTCCCAGCTCGCCTCCGCGGCGACGTGCGCACGGCCTGCCTCACCGAGGCGCCGACGTCGTTCCGGGTCGGCGGCCAGCGCGAGGACGGTCTCGACGACCGCGCTCACGCAGGCGGCGCCGGGCGGGAACGGCACCGTCACGCCGCCACCGGAGCGTTCGAGCAGCGCCGCCGCCTCCGGCAACGGGGTCGCGACGACGGGCACGCCCGCGGCCAGGTACTCCACCACCTTCGTCGGTGTCGACCGCCGGTAGTTGGGCAGGTCGTGCAGCAGGGCGAGCCCGGCGGTGGCGCCGCTCAGCAGGGTCGTCGCTCGCTCGTTCGGCACGAAGCCGTGCCAGACGACGTCACCGGCGGCGTGTGCGGCGGCGACCGTGTCGCGGACGTCGGCGTCCGCGGGTCCGATCAGCTCCACGACCGGACCTCCTCTCGCCGCGAGCTGGTGACCGACGGCGAGCAGCTCGTGCGCCCCCCGACCCACCGAGAGCCGCCCCAGGTGGACCACGCGCTGGTCGCCCGAGGGTTCCGGCGTGGACGGCAGCCACGGCAGGTTCGGCACCACCGGATGCTCGTGGGCGAAGCGGTCGGCGTAGCCGGGCTCGGCGAGCAGGAGCGCCAGGTGTCGCTCCGCCCACCGCTCCGAGGTGGCGGCCGCCCACCGTGCCGCCGGACGCAGGGCGCCGGGCAGCCACGAGCGGTCGGACAGGCTGGCGACCAGGTCCTCGTGCACGTCCAGCACGACCGGCGGCAGCCGGTGTCGCCGTCCCGCCACGGCGAGCACCAGCTCCGGGTCGTGGAGCACGATCACGTCGTGGCTCGGACCCAGCCGGGTGATCGCGCGTCGGGCCGCACGCAGCGCCCGGATCCGGCGCCGACCCACCGCCCGGGGCAGATCCCCGCAGCGGACCCCGTCGATGGCCGCCGCGCGCTCCGTTCCGGTCGCGCGCCAGGGCGCCAGGTAGGTCACCTCGACGTCGGCTTCACGCAGGGCGCGGATCTGTCGGTGGTGCACGCGCGCGTCGAGCGGGGTGTGGACGACAGTGACGATCAGGACCCGCACGTCAGCGATCCCGGCGCCGGCTCACAGGCTGACGACGTTGTCGGGCATCGTGCCCAGCCGGCGGTACACCCCGCGGGTGTCGAAGACCTTCGGTACGCCGGCCGCCAGCCCCGGGTAGTCGATCGCGTCGTGGTCGGTCAGCACGATCGCGAGGTCCTGCTCGCCGAGGTGGCCGGGCTCGACCGGGGTGAACCGGTGGGCGACGATGCGCTCGTCGGGGACGTGCGGGTCGAAGACGCTGAGGACCGCGCCACGCCGCTCCAGCAGGCGCAGCACGTCCATCGAGGGCGACTCGCGCTCGTCCGCGATGTTGCGCTTGTAGGCGAGCCCGACGCCGACGATGCGTGCCCCGAACAGCGGCTTGCCGTCCTGGTTGAGCAGCTCCGTGACACGGGAGACGACGTAGTCGGGCATGTGCAGGTTGACGTCCTCGGCCAGGTCGATGAACCGGGTGGCGACCTTCATCTCGCGGGCCCGCCAGGCCAGGAACTGGGGATCGAGCGGGATGCAGTGACCACCCACCCCGGGGCCGGGGTAGAAGGGCTGGAAGCCGAACGGCTTGCTGGCCGCCGCATCGATGACCTCCCAGATGTCGATGTCGAAGACGTTGGCGACCTGGGCCAGCTCGTTGACCATGGCGATGTTGACGGCCCGATAGGTGTTCTCCAGCAACTTCGCGAGCTCCGCGGCCCGCGCCGAGGACACCAGGTGCACGTGGTCGACCAGACGGCGGTAGGCCGCCGCGCCGATCTCGCCCGAGAGCGGGGTGACCCCGCCGACGACCTTGGGGATCTGCGCCGTGTGCAACACGTTGCCCGGATCCACCCGTTCCGGGGAGAAGGTGACGAACACGTCCTCGTCCAGCTTCAGCCCGGCCGCGTCCAGCGCGGCGACCACGTAGTCCTCCGTGGTCCCGGGGTAGGTCGTCGACTCGAGGGAGATCAGTTGGCCCGCACCGGCGTTGCGGGCGACCAGCTGCGACGCGGACTCGATGTAGGACATGTCCGGCTGTCGGTTGCGACCCAGCGGCGACGGCACGGCGATGACGATCGCGTCCGCCTCGCGCAGGAGGGTCTCGTCGGTGGTGAACCGGGCACCGCCGGCGAGCGCGCGGCCGAGCTGCTCGTCGGTGACGTCCTCCACGTGGCTCCGGCCGGCCGACACGCTGTCGACCCGCTCCTGCGAGATGTCGAACCCGATGACGTCCAGCCCACGCTCGGCGGCGGTGATCGCCATCGGCAGGCCGACGTAGCCCAGCCCGATCACCGCAGCCGTCCATCGGTCGTGCTCGAACGAGGACGCGCGAGGATGCATCGTCAAGCTCCACGGTCGGCCGGTGCGGCGTCGCACCCCAGGGGCGACGGGGGAGCCTAGCGCTAGACTCGGGGCCGACTTCGCCTCCGAGGAACGTCCGTGTCCAACCCCGCTGCGGCGCCGCCGGGGCTCATCGAGCTCGGCGGCAACCCGTCGCTGCCCGCCTACGTGCGCACCCTGTGGCAGCGACGCCAGTTCGCCTACGCCAACGCCGCCGGGGAGATGCGCTCCCAGCACATGGACACGGTGCTGGGCAGCCTCTGGCACCTGCTCAACCCGATCCTGCTGATCGCCGTCTACTACCTCGTGTTCGGGGTCCTGCTCGGCATCAACCGGGGCATCCCGAACTTCATCGGGTTCCTCGCCATCGGGGTGTTCACCTACCACTGGTCGCAGAAGACCATCCAGTCGGCGGCCCGCACGATCATCGCCAGCGAGGGTCTGATCCGGTCACTGCAGTTCCCCCGCGCGCTGCTCCCCATCTCGTCGGTGATGCGTGAGGCGCTGGCCTTCGTGCCGGCCGTGATCGTGATGGTGATCGTGGTGGTGGTCACCGAGCTCACGGTCGACCCGGACGTCAACCCCGGCCTGGAGGTCACCTGGCTGTGGCTGCTGGTGATCCCGTCCCTGCTGCTCCAGCTGACGTTCAACCTCGGGGGTGCCCTGCTCGTGGCCCGGGTCAGCAACGCGTTCCGTGACACGGTCAACATCCTGCCGTTCGTGTTCCGGCTCGCGTTCTACGGCTCCGGGGTGATCTTCGCGCTCGAGGACCGACTCGACGCCATCGGTCACCTCGACCTGCTGCCCTGGTTCCTGCTCAACCCCTTCTACGTCTTCGTCAGCCTCCCGCGCGAGTACCTGCTGTCGGGCACGGACCACCAGCTCGTGCCGTGGATGTGGGTCTCCGCCGTCGTCTGGACCATCGCGATGCTCGTCGGGGGCCTGCTGATCTTCCGAGCCGGTGAACGCGAGTACGGCCGTGGCTGAGGCCGCGGGCTCCCAGACGCTCACCCGGCCCGGGGGCGTCGACCACACGCGCGACGAGCGTTCCCACGCCGATCTGACCCTGGTCGCCCGTGACGTGCACGTGACCTACACGGTGCACGAGGATCGCCGCCCGAAGCTGAGCGAGGTGGTCGCGCGGCACGGTCGCCGCAACCCGCCCCGACGGATCCACGCCGTGCGGGGGGTGTCGCTCGACGTGGCGGAGGGCGAGGCCATCGGGCTGATCGGGCTCAACGGGTCGGGCAAGTCCACGTTGCTGCAGGCACTGGCGGGCCTCCTACCGGTCGAGAGCGGCAGCGTGTACGCACGCAGCCAGCCACAGCTGCTCGGGGTCGGGGCCGCCCTGCAACGCAACGTGTCCGGCCGGCACAACATCGAGCTCGGCTGCCTCGCCCTCGGCCTGCCGCGCGAGGAGATCGACCACCACATCGAGGAGATCTCGGAGTGGACGGGGTTGCGGGACTTCATCGACCTGCCGTTGCGCACCTACTCGTCCGGCATGCGATCCCGTCTGCAGTTCGCCATCGCGACCGCGGTGGACCCCGACATCCTCATGATCGACGAGGCGCTCTCCGTCGGTGACAAGGAGTTCAGGAAGCGCAGCCAGGAGCGGATCGAGGCGCTGCTGGCGCGTGCCGGCAGCGTGTTCCTGGTCAGCCACAGCAGCAAGGCGATCCTGGAGACCTGCAACCGCGCGATCTGGTTGGAGCAGGGCGTGGTGCGCCAGGACGGGCCGGTCGAGGTGGTGGTCGACGCCTACGAGCATGAGAGCCCCGAGCTGGAGAGCAAGGAGCAGCGACGCGAGCGCAAGCGCGAACAGCGGCGTGAGCAGCGCCGGCAGGAACGGCGGGCGGAACGCCGTCGTCAACGCCGCGAAGAGGTCGAGCGCGACCGCGAGGCCTCCGACGGAGCGACGAGCGAGCCCTGAGCGAACCCGAGCCGCCACGACCCGACGCCGGGGACGGTGACGCCACCGCCCGCGAGGTGGCGCGGCTGCGCTACGAGCTGGCACGCCTGCAGGACCGACGCTCGGTGCGGGCCGCCCTGGCGGTGG
>SKTG01000010.1 GCA_007118045.1 Nitriliruptoraceae bacterium | reverse complement strand
GCGGCACCGCGGCTCCTGTGGGACGCGCTGGGGCCGGCGCCGGTGCTGACGGCAACAGCGGCCCGCCGCCTGGCTTCCGATGCACGGCTGCAGTTCGTGCTCGCCGACGGTGGTGAGGTGCTCGGGGTGGCCGCTCCGACGTCCAGCATCCCCGCGAAGGTCCGTGCGGCGGTGCACGCACGCGACCAGGGGTGCAGGTTCCCGGCCTGTCGTGCTCCGATCTCCCAGACGGACGTGCATCACGTGGTCGGACGCGAGCAGGGAGGCTGGACCGTCGTCGAGAACCTGGTCGCCTTGTGTCGACGACATCACACGGCGGTCACCGATGCCCGTTGGATCCTCACCATGGGCCCGGACGGGGCGGTCAAGGTCCGACGCGGCCGCCACGTCGCCACCTCGGATCCACCGGTCACGCGGCGTCTGTGATCAGCCGCCGAGTTCGTGCTCACGCGGTTCGCCGCCCGCGAGCTCGGCCAGGTCGTCACCTGCGCGACCGAGCCGTTCCCGACCGGCCGGGCTGTTCGCCCGGTTGAGGATCGACTCGATGGGTCGGAACAGCCGTGACCGGACCCGGAGCCGCAGGTCGAAGTCCGCGCGGCTGCCCTCGTCCTCCGGAGCGATGGCGAAGGTCGCCTGACCCGTCAGCGGCCCGTCGGTGGCGTCGACGACCAACCGTTCGGGAGCGTCGCGCTCCGTGACGGTGAGCCCGACGACGATCGGCCGCAGGGGTGCTGGGGTGTCGAACGTCAGGCGCGCCTTGTCGGGCGCGCCCGAGGGCCCCTCGAGCGTCTCGGCCGCGCGGATCGCCGGCCACCAGCTCGGCCAGGTCTCCAGGTCGACGACGACGTTCCACACGTCCTTCGGCGACGCCGTCGTTCGCCACGTCCCGCTGATCTCGACCGCGCCCATGCTGCTCTCGCCTCCGGGGGTATCCGCTTGGCGGGGCACGCTACTCGCCGTGGGTGGAGGGCCCGCGTGACCGGACGGCCGTGGGTGTCGACACGTCCGCCATCGGCGGTCCGGTCCTGCGTGGCCGACCCCGCGGCGCCACCGCTACGCTGCGCGCCCTCGCTGGAGTAGCTCAGACGGCAGAGCAGCCGCCTCGTAAGCGGCAGGTCAGGGGTTCGAGTCCCCTCTCCAGCTCCGAAGCTTGATCGCAGGTTCTCGTACTCGTGGTTGGCAGGTTGGGGTGTGAGAGCCTGCGATCGGCCGTTTCGAGGGGTCGTAGCGGCCCGGACGGATGCGTCGGCGGACTTGGGAGGGTCGCTTCCGGACGTCGGGCGGGGTGTGTCGGCATGAAGAAGCCCGCGCGTGGGACGCGGGCAGGGTTGGGCGGCCGACCCGTCGGGTCGGCGGTCGGGGCTTGCTCGATCCTGGTGGACTGTTGGCCACCGGGGCGTCCGTGTCGCGGTACTGGTCGTCGGGTTCCCCGCGCGCACGGGCGCGTCGTGCGAGTTCCGCGACCATCCGCTTCCAGTAGGACGCGGGGAGCTTGTACACGGTGCGTTCGTGAGCCGGTCCGCTGGCGGGCCGAGCCGCTGCTGGAGTTGGAGGTTGCGGATCGAGCCCAGGATGGCGGCGAGCATCGTGTAGATCGTGAGGCCGCGCACACGGACGTCGTTGCGGCCGCCCTTGAGGTGCATGAGCCGTTTTTCTCGCGGGCGGCGGAAGTGTCGATGCGGTCGAAGTGTCGGAACCACTCTTCGAGTGCTTCCCGCCAGGCGAGGTTGTCGGCCGCATCGCTGCTGCGGGGCGGGCTGCTCGGGAAGACCTTCCCGCCGTCGGCGTTGACGCTGAGTGCGGCGATGCTGGCCGAGGGCATCAACGGCCGACCGAGCCACTCTCAGTCCGTCTCGCCGAGGTCGCCGTCGCCCTTCTGCTGGTCCTGGGTGAGGCTCTGGATGAGGTCGCCGCCACGCTCCTGCACAGCGGCGTACACGTCGGGGCACTTGGTGATGCCCCCGTCGGCGATGACGAGGTCGAGCATCGGGAGGTTGCGGCTGGTTGCTCGAGCACGGCCCGGGCTGCGGTGGGCTCGCCGGTGTTGCCGGTGGACAGGTGCAGCCCCACGACGTAGGGCGTGATGATCCTGTCGGTGGGGTCGTAGAGGGCGGCGGCCATCATCAGGTAGCCCAGCACCTTCTCGACCTCCTTGCCGATCCGGTAGTCCTGTGCGGTCCAGCCCCAGTCGGCGCCTTCGACGTCCGACAGGTCCGCGTGGGCGACCTGCCGCGCCCACACCGGAGGTGGGGAGCCGTCGAGCGCCGACTCGTGGGTGTAGGCGACCTTGCTGGGGCCCAGGTAGGCGATGGCGGCGAACAGCGCGGTGGCGGGCAGCGGGTTGGTCAGTTTGCCGTGCGCTGCGATGGCGCTGTCGATGATCGGTCCCCAGCCGGTCTTGCGCAGGGTGCGGCAGATCGGCTTCCACACGCTGGGAACCCGGCGGCGTGCGAGCTTGCGGTGGCGGCGCAGGTGCGTCATCGCCCGCCCCTGGTGAGCCAGGCAACGGCCCGGTCGGCGGGGCGTGGCGCGATGCGGTCCAGCAGCCGTTCGATGGTGTGCAGGTCGGTGGTGTGGCGCACCATCGTCTCGAGTTCGCCATCGCTGTAGGGCGGCAGCACCTCGCTGGTGGCGTACGCGGCGGCGGGGTCGGCCCACCGTTCCGGTGCGAGCATGCGTCCGAGACGACGCAGTGCCGACCGGGTCTTGCCGCGGCTTTCGACGGTGCCCGTCAGCTGCCGGGCGCAGTAGTCCTCGATCAGCGCCGGGGTGTAGGGAGCCGTCGGGCGCCTCCGGAACCGATTTCGTGCAACGTATTGACGCATCAAGAATTCCATGCGACAGTCAGTTGCATGAAAGAGAGCGCGCAGCGGACGACGAGTAGTGCCGCCCCGGCTGGGACCAAGCGGACCTACCGCATGGGGGAGCGTCAACGTTCGGTCGAGCGGACCAGGGAGCGCATCCTCGAAGCCGCCTACGACATGTGGCTCACCCGGCCCTACGACGAGGTCACGCTCGAGGATGTCGCGGAGGCCGCGGGGGTCAGCCGCCAGACCGTGCACCGCCAGTTCGGATCGAAGGACGAGCTGTTGGTCGCGGTCGTCGACTGGCGGCGGCCGAGCGAGGACCAGGGAGACCGTCGTGTTGAGCCGGGCAACGTGGAACAGGCGGTGCTCCACATCGTCGATCGCCACGAGCAGATGGGTGATGCCGTGGTGCGCTTCCTGGCGCTGGAGGGTCGCATCGAGGCCATCGACTACCTGCTCGAACATGGGCGTCAGGCGCACCGCGCCTGGCTCGAGCGGGTCTTCGCACCCGTCCTTCCGCAGGGGCGGCACGCCCGCGACGAGGTGGTGGGTGCGCTGTATGCCGCCACCGACGTGACGGCCTGGAAGCTGTTGCGCCGCGATCTCGGAAGGTCCCGGGCCCAGGCGGAGGCCAGCATGCGCCGGCTGGTCGACGGGGTGGTGCACACGCTCGCCGCGGCGGGCACGAAGGAGGAATCGTGAGCGGCCATGGACGTCGGTTCCTGTTGGCCATGTGGGAGGGCGGGGGAACCATCCCGCCCGAGCTGGGCATTGCACGCCGGCTGATCGAGCGGGGCCACCAGGTGCATGTGCTCGCCGATCCGACGCTCGCGGAGCCGGCGCAGGCGGCCGGATGCTCGTTCTCGCCGTGGCGCCGCGCACCGCACCGCACGTCGCTGGACCCGGCGGAAGATCTGTTCAAGGACTGGGAGCTGTCCAATCCGTTGGCCATGCTGCGCAATGCCCGGGACGGTTTCATGGCGGGCCCGGCGGCCGACTTCGCAGACGACACCCGTCAGGTCATCGCGGATGTCCGACCGGATGTGCTGCTGGTCGATGCCATGGTGCTCGGGGCGATCGTGGCCGGTCAGGCCTCGGCCGTGCCCGTGGCAGTGCTCATGCCAAACATCTGGATGGTGCCCACCCCGGGAGTGCCAGCGGTTGGCCCGGGGTTCGCACCGGCGAAGACGGCGCTGGGGCGCACCCGGGACGCCGCGATGCGCGCGGTCGCCAACCGGCTGTTCGACGGGGGCCTGCCCGCTCTCAACGCCGCACGGGCCGGCTACGGGCTCGCGCCACTGACATCGTTCTGGCAGCAGCTGCTGGACGTGGAGCGCATCCTGGTGCTCAGTAGTGCAGCCTTCGACATCGCGTCCTCAGCCGTGCCGCCCAACGTCTCCTACGTCGGCCCGATCATCGACGACCCCTCCTGGGTGGAACCGTGGACAGCCCCCTGGCCCGACGACTCCGACCAGCCGCTGGTCCTGGTTGGCTTCACGTCGAACTTCCAGGACCACGGCCTGCAGTTGCGGCGGGTGGTGGAGGCGCTGTCGACCCTGCCTGTTCGTGCGGTGGTCACCCTTGGCCAGATGCTCGGCGACCACGAGGTGACGGGGACCGACAACGTCGCGGTCGTCCGCTCGGCCCCGCACCGGCAGATCCTCGGCCGTGCTTCGCTGGTGGTCACCCACTGTGGACACGGCACGACTCTCAAGACCCTGGCTGCGGGTGTGCCGATGCTCTGCATGCCGATGGGGCGTGACCAGAACGACACCGCCGCCCGCGTGGTCCACCACGGTGCCGGCATCCGGCTGCGCCCCACGGCATCGGTGCCGCGCATCCGCGCAGCCATCACCGCTGTGCTCGCCGATGACTGCTTCGCAGCCAATGCCACACGCCTGGCCGCTGCCATCGCCGACGAGCACCAGTCGATCGATCTGGTCTCGGACCTCGAGGCCATGGCCGGGCCCCTGCCGGCCGGAACCGGGTGACAGTTCGGTCACCGGGGCAGCAAGACGGCAGACAGCCCCACCGTGGGCCACTACCCCTCCACCCGGTCGATGCCGATCCGTCAGCCACCTCACGTCTGGCCCTGGCCGACTCCACGAGCTGGATGCCCATCCACCTGATCATCACCGTCGGCATCCTGGCGGTCGTAGGTGGGCTCGCAGTGCTCCCGGGAGCCATCGGAGAGCCGCGGGGCGCGGCATATGGCCG
This sequence comes from Nitriliruptoraceae bacterium, assembly GCA_007118045.1. Classification (GTDB taxonomy): domain Bacteria; phylum Actinomycetota; class Nitriliruptoria; order Nitriliruptorales; family Nitriliruptoraceae; genus SKTG01. Next base: position 211 of record SKTG01000010.1, on the reverse strand, counting down.
GCTCGGCGCTGCCGCGGCGATCATCGGCGGAGGCACGCTGGCCCTCGTCCTCGGCGCCCTCGACGGCTATGGCCACGCCACCCTCGCCACGGCCTGGCAGACCGCGAGCGAGGCCGAACGAGAGGCCATCGAGGCGCGAGCCGGAGCGCGTTGAAGGGCAGCTCCGAACCGTAGGGTGGACCGTTGACGATCATCAGCACGTTCATGCCGG
>SKTG01000042.1 GCA_007118045.1 Nitriliruptoraceae bacterium | reverse complement strand
GGCCGCGGCCAGGCCGTTCGCGCCGCGCCGACGGTCGAGCTCGCGACCGCGACCCCGTACCGTCCCGGAGGGCGTCGCGGACGGATCGTCGACCGAGGTTGTTGGAGGGTCGCCGGCCGGGCGCGCCAACGACGGCCTCGCGCTCCGCGACCCAGCTTCCGCGCCCCCGCTCCCCTCCCCCTCCCCGCTCCGCGGAGATCCTTCGTGGCCGACCGGTACCGCCATCGGGGCCTGCCCGAACGCTGGCTGTTGCCGCCCCCACCCCGGGAGGCGGAGGCAGCGCAGCGCTGGGAGGCGCTGCCGTTCGACGAACGCCGGCGTCTGGCCCGGGTGGACGCCGCGACGCTCGGCGAACAGGACCCGGACGACCGGCAGCTCGTCGGCGCGCTCGCGCGGGCCCGCCTCGCCACCTCGTGGCGGCTGCTCGCGGCGGCCCCCGTGCTCGGGTGGCTGGTGCTGATGACGGTGTGGGGGTTCGGGCGCAGCACGGCACCCGCGGCGGCGGGCACCTACCTGCTCTGGGGGATCGGGCTCGGAGCGATCACCTGGTTCGTGGCGGCGCTGGCCGCAGCACGGCGCCTCCGGCGTGCCCGCAAGGTGGCCTCCGCCACCGAGCCTCCGCCGGATCCCGCCGCGTAGCGCGACCGGCGCCGGTTCGGCGGTCACCGCCGACCCGGCGCGGGGTAGGGCGGTCGGACCAGTGCGTGCCGTCCGCGCATGGTCTTGACGGGCTAGTTCACCTCCCTAGGGTCCGGTCGCACCGCTATCCGCAGTGCCGACGCTGAGACGGTCACCGCCTCCCGTGTCGGCTCGGCCCAACCCGCATCTCGAGAGGAACGAGCATGAGACGACACATCCTCACCGCCGTCCTCGGCTCGGCCGCGGTCTTCGCGCTGCTGCTGGTGCCGCTGTCCCCCGCCATCGGCCATCCGGACTCGGCCCCCGGCGAGGGCAAGGACGCCCCCCACGACGGTGACACCCCCGAGTACCTCATGGAGGCACACCGCAACACGCCGTGTGTGCAGGGGATGGCCGGGCCCTTCCCGTGCGAGAACGTGCACATGCACAGCTTCCTGCCGATGTCCGACATCGGCGGCGGCCGCGGCAGCGACGTCTGGGGCTGGCAGGACCCCGAGACCGATCGTCGCTACGCGATCGCGGGCCGCGAGAACGGCACGGCGTTCGTCGACGTGACCAACCCGACGCGACCGCTGTTCCTGGCCGACCTGCCGACCTCGGGCACCCAGGACGTGATCTGGCGCGACATGAAGGTCTACGCCGACCACGCGTACATCGTCTCGGAGGCCCCCGAGCACGGTATGCAGGTCGTGGACCTGTCGATCCTCCGAGAGCTCGATCGCCGGCAGGCGCCGCACACGATCTCCGAGACCACCCTCTACACCGAGTTCGGGCGTACCCACAACCTCGGCATGAACTTCGAGACGGGCTACGCCTACGCCGTGGGCAACCGGGAGGACCAGCGGGGCTGCAACGCCGGGTTGCACATGATCGACCTGAGCGACCCTGCCGACCCCCAGTTCGCGGGCTGCTTCGGGGACGACGGGTACACGCACGACACCCAGTGCGTGATCTACGAGGGCGCGGACGAGCGCTACCACGACCGTGAGATCTGTTTCAACTCGAACGAGGACACCCTCACGATCGTGGACGTGACCGACAAGTCCGACCCCGAGATGATCTCACGGACCGGCTACGAGCAGGTTGGCTACACCCACCAGGGTTGGCTGACGGAGGACCACGAGCAGTTCATCCTCAACGACGAGCTCGACGAGCTCTTCTTCGGCAACAACACCCGCACCTACGTGTGGGACCTCGAGGACCTCGAGGCTCCGGAGGTGATCGGGATCCACGAGGCCGACACCGCCGCTACCACGCACAACGACTACGTGGTGGGTGATCGTGTCTACCAGGCGAACTACCGGGCGGGCCTGCAGGTCCTCGACCTGACCAACGTCGCGGACGGCGAGCTCGAGGAGGTCGCCTCCTTCGACACCTACCCGCCGGACGACGAGGCCGGCTTCGGCCACGGCTCGTGGAGCAACTACCCGTTCTTCGACAACGGCATCGTGCTCGTCCATGGCTACGAAGGTCTGTTCGTCCTGCGTCCCACCGGCTGACCGCCATCGTCCGGGCCGTTCGAGGGCCGGGTGGGAGGTCCCGGCCCTCGAACGCCCTGAGCTGCGCAGCGCAGCTGCCCGGTCCTCGACGACCCAACCCGCCGGGTGGAGTCAGGCCTCGACGAGCTGGTAGGAGGTCGTGATCTCGATGGCGGCCCGGATCGAGCGGGCCACGGGACAACGGTCGGCGTGGAACCCGTGGCTCCGTTCGATCCGTGCCTCGTCGACGTCCTCGTCCACCTGCAGGACGTAGTCGGCGTGGATCCTGCGCAGGACGAGGGTCTTGCCGTCCAGCTCGACCTCGCCGGTGACCTCGGCCCGGAGACGACCGCCTCCGGCGGGGATGCCGCGTGCCTCGAGGGCACCCCCGAACGTGCCGACCAGTCAGCCCCCGGCCGCCGCGACGAGGTAGTCGATGGTGGTCGCGTCCGGCGGATGGTCCGCCTGCGCCACCCCGTAGTGGGCGGCGACGGCTCCGTGGACCCCGAAGGTGACCGGTTCCTCGCGGCCCGGGAGCCGCGCCGTGCGGCGCGGGCCCTGGTCCCGGACGACCGAGACCTTCGACGTGTAGGCGACCTCGCTCACGCGGCTCTCCTTCTCGGTGGCGGCCGTGGTACCGGCCGGGCCCATCCTCGAGGCTGCCCCATGCCCGTCAAGCCTCCACCCGGTGGGCGGCGCCAGCGTGGGCCCGGTCACTCGGCCTCGGGCTACTCAGTCCGGTTCCGCCTCGATCGTGGTGACGGGGACGTGGGTGAGGCGAGCGATGCGGTTTGGCAGATCCATCTTCAGCCAACGGGACAGACGGGCAGGCAACGTCGAGACGATGATCTCCTCGAAGGCAGACTCTCGCTTCAGGACGGACCTGACGGCTTCCAGCGGATCGTCGGTCCCCGTCTCGCCCTCGGCTTCCCCGCCCAGGTGGGCGATCCTCTCGATCATCCGATCGAGTCGTTGCTGGGCCCGTCGCCGGGCGTCCTCGAGCATGGCCTCTCGCTTGCGCGCGGCCTCCTCCTGCCGGCGCCTGTTCGCCTCGACCAGGGCGCGGGCCCGCTCCATCGAGCCACCGTCGTCGAGGGGGAACCCACCCGACCAGTCGGTCGTCTCGTGTTCCAGCTTGGTGATCGGCACGAGCACGTAGAACCGGTCGACGTCCCTGCCGATGCACTCCCTCACGGACGCTTCGAGCTCGTCACCCCCGAGGGTCTGGTTCGCGACGATGAGGCAACGGCCGGTCATGACGCGATCTCCCTGTTGGCCACCGGGTCCAGTCTCCTACGGGGCGCAGTGGTCGGCAAGGGTCGAACGGGTCGAGCGTGGAAACGGAGCCGGTTCGCCCGGCCCGATCGGACCCGGCCGCCGGGGCTGACAGGTCGGCACGTTCGGAGGTGCCCTCGAGGCACGCGGCATCCCCGCCGGCGCTCGCGCGTCGGGCGGCCCATGCCAGCGTGTTGTCGGCCCGCAACGGGCCTCACTAGCGTCGCCGGCCGTGTCGGGGAGCGTCCCCGACGCCGGAGCACCATGACACCGACCAGGGAGGTCGCATGTCCATCGTTCGTACCCCGACCCGGGTGGTCGCCCTCGCCGCCGCGGTCCTGCTCGCGCTGGCGATCGCCGTCCCCGTCAGCGCGGAGCCCACCTCGGTGCCGGGCGGACCGTACGCCCCCGAGGCTCAGGGCGAGCCGAACAGATCGTCCAACCTGTCCTTCGAGGAGATCGAGGAGGAGTTGCTGCATCTCGAGCAGCGCAGCCGTGGGGCGCTCGACGTCGAGCAGGTGGGCACGTCGGGTGAGGGGCGACCGCTGTACACGGCCAAGATCGGGGACGGTGACACGCGCATGTGGATCCAGGGTCGGATCCACGGCGACGAGCCGTACGGAGCCGAGGCGAGCCTCGAGCTGCTGAAGCGTCTCATCGCCGGCGGGGGCAACGCGGGTGACGTGCTCGAGGAGATCACCTTCATGGTCGTGCCGATCTACAACCCCGACGGTTCCGAGGAGTACCAGCGGGGCGACGTCGTCGAGGGCATCGACCTCAACCGGGACTGGGTCGACTTCCAGGCCACCGAGAGCCGCGCCTTCTGGTACGCCTGGCAGGACTTCCGCCCGCACTACGCGATCGACATCCACCACCAGGGCATGAACCATCAGGGTGCGTACTACGAGGGTGATTCCAACCGGATGTCGACCTTCTCCGTCGGGATCTCGTTGTCCGAGGACTCGCTCGACGGCGACCACCGCTACGACGCGATCCGTCAGATGGGCGTCGTGGCGGCCGAAGCCGCCGGCAAGCGCGGCAACGTGAACCCGACCCGTTACTTCCCGATCGACATCCCCGAAGGCGTGGTCTCGGCCATGCTGCTCGGCTCACCCGGCCCTGAAGGTGAGGACCCCGACTGGGAGACGGCGGGGATGTTCTTCGAGTCGCGTGGCGGCATCGACCAGAAGAGCCGCGGGTACCTGATCGGGCAGAACACCGATGCGCTGTGGGGCGTGATCGACGCCGTCGCCGCCGACGAGCTCGACGACGTCGACCCCGACGCCTACTGGGACATCCCGCCCCGTGGGGCCGCGATCACCCCGTCGGACAAGTTCCCGCAGGAGTACTGAGTCCACCTCCGAGCCGCGACGACCGGGCTCGCTGCGTCACGGGGGCGTCCGCATCGCGGGCGCCCCCGCCGCCTGGTGACCGGCGCCGACGAACGACGATGTGGGTCGCGTGGCCTCCTTCGGGCACACTCCGTCGCAGGGGGTCGTTCGATCCTGCACCCGATCCGACCGCCCGGGAGCCCTGCATCCATGGTCAAGGTGACACAGCTCGTCGGCGCGATCCTCGTCGTGCTCGGAGCGGTGGCGTACGTCGCGACCGGGTTCGCGAGCGTGACCGCCCTGCTGCCGTCGCTGCTCGGACTCGTCCTCGGGGCGCTCGGCATCGTCGCGGCGCGCCTCGAGGCGGGCCAGCACGCCATCCACGCGGCGCTGGTCGTGGCGCTCCTGGGCCTGCTCGGCTCGCTACAGCCCCTGGGCGGGCTCGCGGACGCCGACCCTGCTGCGATCACCTCGCTCGTGACCGTGCTCGTGCTGGCGGTCTACCTGGCGGCCGCGATCCG
>SKTG01000475.1 GCA_007118045.1 Nitriliruptoraceae bacterium | reverse complement strand
GGTTGCGCCGGACGTTGCTCCACTCCTCCTTGTCGAGCTCGAGCGTCGCGAGGTCCTCCACGATCTGGCGGATCTCGTCGAGGTCGATCTCCTCGCCGGCCGCCAGTCGCTCCCGCTGCTCGCGCATGCGGTCCTCGAGCGCCTGGGCATCGTCGTCCCACGTGAAGTAGACGTGACGCTCGTCGATGCCCTCGGCCAGGACGGCGTGGACGCGGGCCGACTGTTTCTGCTGACCGACGATGGTCAGGTCCGCGGCGTGCACCAGGACCTCGTACACGTCGTCGTCGGCGTCACGGCCACGGATCGAGCGCAGTTCCGTGGCCATCTCACGCGCGAAGATGTGTCCGAGCACGAAACCGAGCAGCCCGAACCCGATCCGCAGCGAGCGGGCGGGGTCGCTCGTCTCGGCCTCGATGCCGCGCGCCCGCAGGACCTCGACGATGTGGTCGACGACGTCCTCGTAGCTGCGCTTCGGGATGACCACCAGCAGCCGGGCGATCTTGTAGCGCTTGGCCAGGTACGAGGCCTTGATGAACGGCACGAGGATCACGATGGCGGTGGTCACCAGCCCGACCAGGGGCGTGTACCAGAAGGCGTGCACCATGATCAGGGCGGGCCGCCGGCCGCGACCCTCCCGTTGGTTGTGCATGCGGTTGATCAGGATGCCGTTGGCGACGGGGATGAGGAGCGTGGCGGCGATCGCGACGGCCCGGAGGATCGCGTCGTCGTCGGGCAGGAAGGGGATGAGCATCTCGGCGAGCGGCGGCACGAAGATCGCGACGAACGCCGGCAGCCAGGTGATCGACAGCAGACCGACCGCCGCGACCTTCTCGTCGTCCCGGGACGGCAGGCGCCCGAAGAAGGCCATCGTCGCCAGGCCGAAGACCTTCGAGAGGGTCTTGGCGATACCCAGGATGATGAACCGGAACAGTGGCAACGTGGCTCCTGCTGCGCCCCGCACGGTGCCGGCAGCGCTCGGGCCCGGGCGTTCCCGGGATGGAGGGAAGGTACTCGCGACGCGGCGTCGGGCGGCGGACCCGTGGGTCCGTCCGTTCGGACCGCACGCGCCGGATCGGTCGGGTCGCCACGGCCGACCCCAGACGCCGGTCAGGCGGGTCCCACGGCGTCGTGGCCGCGCTCCACCTCGGCGCCCGGGACCTGGCTCCACGCCGACCAGGAACCGGCGTAGAGGCGTCCCCGCACCCCGAGGGTCTCCAGGACCAGCAGGTCGTGGCACGCGGCGACGCCGGAGCCGCAGTACGCGACGACCTGCTCGGCGTCGAAGGTCCCGAGCCGGTCGTAGCGCTCGCGGAGATCGTCCGTCTCCCGCAGCCGACCACCGACGAGGTTGCCGGCGAGTGGCGCGTTGCGCGCACCCGGGATGTGGCCCGCGACGGGATCCACCGGCTCGTGGTCACCCGCGTACCTGGCCGGGTCCCGGGCGTCGAGCAGCAGCGCCGCCGGGTCCCCCGTCAGCGCGGCGACCGCCTCGCCGTCCACGAGGCGGTCGTTCGGCCACGGCACCGGGTCGCGCTGGACGGCGGACCGGGAGGGCACCCGGCTCGTGACCGGGCCGTCCCAGGCCGCCAGACCGCCGTCGAGCACCGCGGCGGGCTGGCCGATGGCGCGCAGCAGCCACACCAGCCGTGCGGGAGCGACCCCCGGCCCCTGGTCGTAGGCGACGACGGGGACGTCGTGGCCGATCCCCAACGCGCCGAGGTCACGGGCGAACCGCTCGGGCTCGGGCAGGGGGTGCCGCCCGGCCTCCGGGGACGCCGGGTCCGAGAGCTCGTGGTCGAGGTCCACGAAGACGGCCCCCGGCAGGTGCCCCTGCAGGTAGGTGTGCAGGCCCTCGCTGCCGTCCAGCGACCACCGGGCGTCGACCAGGACCAGGCCGGCGGGGTCGGCGTCGAGGCGTTCGCGCAGCCACGTCACCGTGACGAACGGGGGCAACGCATCCACGGACATGTCCAGCTCCCAACCAGTGGCGGCCGCGTCCGGCCGCCGGCCCCGACGCTACCGAGCCGATCACTGCGCAGCCTCGGCGCGCGAGCTCGGCGGTGGTCGAGCCCCCGTGGCCTCCCGGCACGCCGAGCGCCCGCGTAGGCTCCCGCACGCCGGTGCCCCGCGTCCCGCGGCTGCACCCTGCCCGCCCCTGAGACCACGGAGCCGACGTGGATCGCGAAGCGACGAGCACGCAGGTCCGACTGCTCGGAGACCTGCTCGGACGCACGATCGCCGACATCGAGGGGGAGGACAAGCTCGCGCTCGTCGAGCGCGTGCGCAGCCTCGCGATCGAGAACCGCGCCGGGGACCAGTCGGCGAGCGCCGAGCTGATCGAGCTGCTCCACGGCGTTCCCGTCGAGGACGCGATGATCGTGGTCACCGCGTTCGCCTCGTGGTTCCACCTCATCAACCTGGCGGAGGACCAGGCACTGGTCCGTCAGCTCATCTTCGACCGACAGGACGCGGCCGACGCCGGCGAGGTCTACCAGGAGACCATCGGCTCGGCCGTGGGCTGGCTGGCGCAGCGGGGGGTCACGGAGGACCAGGCCGCCGAACTCCTCGAGCGCGTCGCGATCAGGCCCGTGCTGACCGCTCACCCGACCGAGTCCAAGCGACGGACCGTGCTGACCAAGCTCGGGCGGATCTCGGCCGCGTTGCGCCGGCTGGACCAGGAGCGCCTCTCCCCGGAGGTGCGCACCGCCACGGTCGACTACCTCGCGGAGGAGATCGCCTCGTTGTGGCTGACCGAGGAGACCCGGGCCCGGGCGCCCTCGGTGATCGACGAGGTGCGCAACGGGATGTTCTGGATCGACACGGTCCTCTTCGATCTGGTGCCGCGCCTGTACCGGGAGCTCGATCAGGCCGTCACGACCCACTTCCCGGACCTGCGGGTCGACGTGAACCGTTTCCTGTCCTTCGGTTCCTGGATCGGCGGTGACCGGGACGGCAACCCCAACGTGACCGCCGACGTGACCGAACGGACGTTGCGGGAGCACAAGGTCATGGCCCTGCGCCTGCTTCGCCGTTCGATCGACCGGCTCCACGCGCACCTGTCGATCTCCGGCCGCCACGCACCCACCCCGGAGCTGACCGCCCGGTACCGCGAGATCGCCGAGGTGCTCCCCGACGAGGCGGCCAACGTCGAGCGGCGCTACGTCGAGCAGCCGCACCGCCAGTTCCTCGCGCTCGTCTACCAGGTGCTCCAGGTCACCGAGGACCGTGCCGGTCGCCCGTGGCGGGCCGACGTCCGGCACGACCCGCGTTCGTACGCCCGGAGTCAGGACTTCGTGGACGACCTGCAGCTGCTGCGCGACAGCCTGCGACAAGCCGGGGCCCACCTCGTCGCCGACGGTCGGGTCCGCGATCTGCAGGTCCAGGCGGAGGTCTTCGGCTTCCATCTGGTGACCCTCGATCTCCGGCAGCACGCGGCACGCCACGCGGCCGCGCTGACGACCCTGTTCGCGCGGTACGGCGACGCCGACGACTACGCGGCGCTGCCCGAGGAGCGCAAACGGGAGCTGCTGCGCCACGAGCTGTCGATCGACCGGCCGCTGACACCGGCCGTGCTCGACCTGGGCGCGGAGACCGACGAGACCCTGGCGTTGTTCCGGACCGTGCGCCGCGCCCACGAACGCCTGGGCCCGGAGGCGATCGACACCTACATCATCTCCATGACCACCGACGTCTCGGACGTGCTCGCCGTGCTCGTCATGGCGCGGGACGCCGGCTGCGCCGACGGGCTCGACGTGACGCCGTTGCTCGAGACGGTCGACGACCTCCACCGCGCTCCGAAGATCCTCGACGAGCTGCTGCGCTGCGAGCCCTACCGCGAGCACGTCCGCCGGCGTGGCGATCACCAGCAGGTGATGATCGGCTACTCCGACTCCAACAAGGACAGCGGCTACCTGACGGCCACGTGGGAGCTGCAGCGTGCCCAGCGCACCCTGGTCGAGATCGCCGACGAGCACGGGGTCGAGCTCACCCTCTTCCACGGTCGCGGTGGGTCGATCGGACGCGGGGGCGGACCGGCGAACGCCGCCATCCGCGCGCAACCGGACGACTCGGTGCGGGGTCGCTTCAAGCTCACGGAGCAGGGCGAGGTGATCGCGGCCCGCTACCGGGACCGGGCGCTCGCGCACCGACACCTCGAACAGGTCATCCACGCGGTCCTGATCACGGTGCGCCCCCACCGCTCCCCGAAGACCACGGCGCGCGTCGACCAGGTCATGGACGAGCTCGCGCCTCTGGCCCGCGAGGCGTACCGGTCGTTGGTCTACGGCACCGAGGAGATCGCCGACTACCTCCATCAGGCCACGCCGATCGACGCCATCGGACAGCTCAACATCGCCTCGCGGCCCGCCCGCCGCCGGGCCGGGGCGGGCATCGAGGACCTCCGCGCGATCCCGTGGGTCTTCGCCTGGACCCAGTGTCGCGTCCACCTGCCGGCGTGGTACGGGGTCGGCTCGGCCATGCACACCTGGGCCGGCGAGGACCCGGACCGCTGGCAGGAGCTCCGCGACCTGGTCGGCGTCAGTCCGCTGCTGAAGGTGACCCTGGACAACGTCGAGATGGCCCTTGCCAAGGCCGATCTGCGGATCGCGACCGACTACGCCCGGCTCGCGAGCGAGCCCGTGCGCGAGGCGATCCTGCCCCGGTTGGTGCGGGAGTTCGAGCTCACGGCCTCGGCGCTGCGCAAGGTCCTCGGCGGCGACGAGCTGCTCGCTCACGACGAGGACCTCCGGGACGTCCTGCGGCTGCGCGACCCCTACCTCGACCCGCTCCACGCCGTGCAGGTCGCGCTGCTCGGACGCCTCAGGGACGCCGAACGGTCCGGCGGGGACGGTGCCGACACGGAGGCACTGCAGGGCGCCGTGCTGGTGGCCACCAACGGCATCGCGGCGGGTCTTCGCAACACCGGCTGACCGGCCCCGGCGTACGAGAAGGGTCGGCGGGTCGTCCCGTCAACGTGTGACTCGGGTCCGCCGATCATGGGACCTCCTGCCCTGATGCCACCCCACCGCTCGACGTAGCGTTCACTCACGAGATCGGGCGACTCCCGACCTCGGCCCGGTTTCAACCCCGGCTCGCAGGAGAACGATCGTGTCCCGAACCGTGAGGAACTTCCTGCCGCTGGTCGGCGAGCCCACCGCGTTGACGCTGGCCTTCGAGGGCGACGCCCTCCGGTGGCTCCCGGGCGCGCGCCGCTCGGGTCCCGACACGTTCGACCTGCCGCTGCACGCCGGAGCCTTCACCCGCACGGTGCGGGCGGCGGTCGGGCCACCGTGGCAGGCGGGCGCCACCCGCTGGCGCAGCCTGCGGTGGGACCCGATCTCCGAGGAGGGCGAACCGGGAGCGTTCGACCGTCTGCTGCCCGGCCTCGACGGGGAGCTCGGGCTCAACGTCGAGCCGCCCACCCGCGTCACGTTGCTGCTCGACGCGCGCTACCGACCGCCGGGTGGACCCGTCGGAGCCGCCGCGGACGCGATGGCGCTGCGTCGGGTGGCCGAGGGGACCGTGCAACGCTTCCTCGAGCAGACCGCCGCCCGGTTGGGTGCCGAGGCCGTCCTGCTGGACGACGCGGCGCCCGCGGACCCGCCGCCCCCCGTCCCGGGCGTCGCGGTCGGCTGAGTACCGACCTCGAGCCTCAGGCGGGGATGCTGACCTCGATGCAGGTCCCCCGCCCGTTCGGTCCGGGCCCGATCGACGCGCTGCCGCCCAGCGCCGCGGCTCGCTCCTCCAGGTTGTCGAGACCGTGGCCACGCACGAGCTCGGCGGCCAGGCCACGACCGTCGTCGACGACCCGTAGGCGGACCCCGGTGTGGTCGGCCAGCAGCTCGAGCTCGACGTCCTCGGCCGCGGCGTGGCGACCGACGTTGGTCAGTGCCTCGCGCACCATCGGCAGGAGATGATCGAGGGCGTTCGGGCTCACGATCGTGTCGATGGGGCCGTCGAAGCGTACGCGCGGCGGCCGGGGCAGGACGGGGATGAGCTCCTCCACGAGCTCGAGCACCAGGGACCGGACCCCGCGAGCCGTGCGTTCCGCGGACTGCAGCGCGAAGATCGTCGAACGGATCTCCTTGACGGTCACGTCGATGTCGTCGACGGCCTGTTCGAGCCGCTCGACGATGTCCGGCCGGTCCTCGACGCGGCGCTGGGTGCCCTGTAGCGACAGCCCGGTCGCGAACAGCCGTTGGATCACGGTGTCGTGCAGGTCGCGGCCGATGCGTTCACGGTCCTCGATCAGGTGCAACCGCTGGAGATCGGCTTGCGCCTGCTCGAAGCTCCACGCGAAGCCGACCTGTTCGGAGAAGCCTCGCAGCAGCTGTTCCTCGTGGCTGACGAAGGGGCGACCGCGCCCAACGCCCAGCGCCGCGACGACGACCCCGCGCGCGTGGACGGGGACCCACAGGCAGGGGCCGCCGAGCAGGGATCCGTGCTCGGCACGCACCGGCCGGTCGGTGCGCAGGCACTCCCCCGCCTTGCTGTCCGGGACGTCGAGGAAGCCCTCCGGTGGTGCGTCCCCGATGCTGGCGAGGATCCACAACCCTTCCTCGTGGGCCTCGACCAGGCACGCGGCGTCCGCGTCGACCAGCGACGCCCCCAGGCTGGCGACGCGTTCGCGCACCGCCGCGGACGACACACCGTCCATCACCGCGGCCGCGACCTCCAGCACAGCCCGACGCCACCGCTCGCGACGGCGGGTGTCGTCGTAGAGCCGTGCGTTGGCGATGGCGGATCCGGCGACACCGGCCAGGCCGATCACGAGCTCCTCGTCGAGCTCGGTGAAGGTGGACCCGTCCCGCTTCTCGGTCAGGTAGAGGTTGCCGAAGACCTCGTCGCGGATGCGGATCGGCGCGCCGAGGAAGGCCCCCATCGGCGGGTGTCCCTCGGGGAAGCCGTAGGACTCCGGGTGGGACGAGAGGTCGTCGAGCCGGAGCGGGACCGGCTCCTCGATGAGCAGACCGAGGATCCCACGCCCTTCCGGCAGGTGCCCGATCCGTCTCACCGTGGGCGCGTCCACCCCGTGGTGCACGAACGCCGACAGCGCCTCGCCGTCCTCGTCGATCACGCCGAGCGCGCCGTACCGGGCATCGACGAGCTCGCACCCCGCGATCACCACGCGTTCCAGCACGGACTCGAGATCCAGGTCGCCCGCGATGGCCCGGACCGCGTCGAGCAGCCGGCGGGGCCACCGGTCGGGGCTCTCGCTCCCACGCTGCACGTCACTACCCGTCACCGGGGCCGGTGCGTCCTCGTCCACCCTGCTCCCCCGCCGATGTCGTCCGGAGCGCGCCGTCGCCGTCCCGGCAGTCTAGCCTCGGTCCGTGTGACCCTCCGGAGCACCGGCCCGAGCCCGAAAGGCCAAGCGTGAGCGTGCGAGTCTTCCTGGTCGACGACCACGAGGTGGTCCGTCGCGGCCTCAAGGAGCTGATCGACGCGGAACCCGACCTCGAGGTCGTCGGGGAAGCGGGGACCGCCGGCATGGCGTTGGCCGGGATCGCCTCCGTCGCCCCCGACGTCGCGGTGCTGGACGTCCGCCTGCCGGACGGCAACGGCGTCGAGGTCTGCCGGGAGGTACGGGCCCGCGACCCTCGGATCGGCTGTCTGATGCTGACCTCGTTCAGCGACGACGAGGCGCTGTTCGACGCCATCATGGCCGGCGCCGCCGGCTACCTGCTCAAGGACGTCAAGGGCAACGATCTCACCGACGCGGTCCGACGCGTCGCGGCCGGCGAGTCGCTGCTCGATCCGTCGCTGACCGGTCGGGTGCTCGAACGGCTGCGACGGGGTGACGAGCAGGACCCGCGGCTGCAGTCGCTCTCCGAGCAGGAGAAGCGCATCCTGGCGCACATCGCGGAGGGCCTGACGAACCGGCAGATCGCCGAGCAGATGCATCTGGCCGAGAAGACGGTGAAGAACTACGTGTCGAACCTGCTCTCCAAGCTCGGCATGCAGCGCCGGACGGAGGCCGCCGTCTTCTACACCCAGGTCGAGCGCGGGGAGCAGTGACGACCCACATCGACATCCCGGCGGACGCCAGGGGGGCCCGAGGGAACGGGCCGAGCGGCCCTGACGAGCGGGGTCGGCGCGGTCCATCCTTGCCCGTGTGACGCCGCGGTCCAGCCTCGCCCGTGGGGCGCCGCGGTCCTCCCGGCCCGCGGACACCGCGGTCCGTCCCCGTCCCCGAGACACCCGCCGGACCCACGCCGAGCCGCTCGAAAGGGCCCACGATGGCCGAACCAACGGATCGCCACGACCTCGAGGTGTTGCCCCTCGCCCAGTGCCTGACGTTGCTGCGGAGCCGGCCGCTCGGGCGGCTGGCCTACATCGACGCCGGCCACCCCGTTGTCGTGCCCATGAACCACCTCGTCGACGGCTCGACGGTCGTGGTGCGCTCCCTCGGTGGGAGCAAGCTCGACGCGGTGCTGCGTGACAAGCCGGTCTCGTTCCAGCTCGACGACTACGACGCCACCCGCGGTACCGGGTGGAGCGTGCTCGTCCAGGGCAAGGCCATCGTGCTTGACGAGGAAGACCGCATCGAGCGCTACGAGCAGGAGCTCGACAGCTGGGCCATCAGCGACGACTCGGACGTGACGTGGCTGCGCATCCGCGCCGACGAGATCTCGGGCCGACGCCTGCGCCGCGTCTCCTGACATCGTCTCGCCGGCCGACGCCGGCTCGATCGCGCTGAGGCCACCCGTCCGGCCGACGCGTGTCGTCGAGCGCCGAGACCCCGTCGCCTGGCGGTGTGCGGGGCGTACGGCGCCCGGCCCTCCGTCCCCTCGGCCGGTGACCCCCGCCCCGAGTGCGTCGACGGTCCCACGCGACTAGGGCCGAACGGCGCAGCGGGTGGTGACCCTGCTCCCTGCCGCCGCGGGGGGTCACCACGCATCCTGCCGACCGACACCAACCAGGGTGCTGGTCCGAGGAGGAACGTGATGTCGGTGCAGGACACGAACGAGGCACGCACGATGGGGATGATCGCCACGGCCGTCGTGGCGGCGATCGCCATGGTGCTCGCCGGTGGCGCGCTCGTCATCGCCGTCAGCGGCGGTGGCCCGGCCGGCACCGACGCCGCCGCGGGACTCGACGTCGCCGCACCCGCCGACGCGCCCTCCTCCGTCGAGGTCGAACTGTCCGAGTTCGCCATCAGCCCGGGCGACCTCGAGGTCGCTGCCGGCGGGACCCTGGAGGTCACCAACGCGGGCGCCGACGAGCACGACCTCGCCGTGGTCGATCACGACCTCGGCACGCCGATGCTGGGAGCCGGTGAGAGCGCCAGCCTGTCGTTGGAGGGCCTCGAGCCCGGGACCTACGAGCTGCTGTGCACGGTCCCGGGTCACGACAGCGCCGGCATGACCGGGACGTTGACCGTGCACGGAGCCGGTGACGAGGTGGTCGCGGCCGAGCCAGCCGTCGACGACGACGCGGCGGACGACGGCCACGGGGACGACCACGGCGACGTTGAGGTCGGCGACGCCGAGGACTGGGACGCGCTCGACGCCGCGATGGCCGAGACGATCGCCGAGTTCCCGGCGGAGACCGACGGCCTCGGCAACCAGCCGCTCGAGCCGGAGGAGATCCGCGACGACGGCACGAAGGTCTTCCGGCTCGTCGCCGAGACGTTCGACTGGGAGCTCGAGCCGGGCAACATGGTCGAGGCGTGGGGCTACAACGGGCAGGTGCCCGGCCCCATGATCCAGGTCGACGTCGGCGACGACGTCGAGGTGATCGTCGAGAACGAGCTGCCGATGGGCACCGACGTCCACTGGCACGGGGTCCGGGTACCCAACGACCAGGACGGCGTCGCCCCGATCACCCAGGACCTGATCGAGAGCGGGGACACCTTCACCTACGAGTTCACGGCCGAGGAGCCCGCGATCGGGATGTACCACCCCCACCACCACGGGCAGATGAAGCTGCCGAACGGGATGTTCGGGGTGTTCATCATCGGCGAGACGGGGGAGGACTTCCCTCTGCCGGCGGGTGACATCGGTGGCCGCGAGGTCCCCGAGGACATCGAGATCGCGCAGGAGATCCCGATGGTCCTCAACGACGCCGGCGCCATCGGCCTCTCCCTCAACGGCAAGTCGTTCCCGGCGACCGAGCCGATCGTGGTCGAGGAGGACGAGTGGATCGTCATCCACTACTACAACGAGGGTCTGCAGATCCACCCCATGCACCTGCACCAGATGCCGCAACTGGTGTTCGCCAAGGACGGGTTCCCCCTCGACGCCCCGCAGTGGGAGGACACGGTCAACGTGGCGCCGGGTGAGCGCTACTCCGTCCTCGTCCACGCCTCGGACCCGGGTGTGTGGGTGCTGCACTGCCACATCCTCACCCACGCGGAACGTCACGAGGGCATGTTCGGGATGGTCACGGCGATGATCGTCGAGGAGACCTGATCCGACCCGGGCACGGCGACGGGGAGCGGGGGCCGCCACGGGCGGCCCCCGCGGCCTTGCCAGATGAGGCGTTCCACTCGCCGACCGGACCTCGGCCGGTCGACGGCTACGCTGGTCCCATCGGCGACGGGACCGTCGCCACGACACCCGGGGAGCTCGGGACAGCCGGGCTGAGAGGGTGACCAGCGCCGCGTCGTCCGACGCGACCGCAGCGTCATCGACCCGTGGAACCTGCTCTGGGTAATCCCAGCGTGAGGGAGGTGCCACCGGTGAGCGCATCCGTCGATCGGCCCGGAGCCGGTAGCGGTGAGGCGTCCTCCGCGATCGTGCTCGCCGGCGGCGACCCCGTCACGGGGGCGCTCCCCCGCCCGCTGCCTACGGGCGCGACCGTGATCGCCGCCGACCAGGGGTTCGCCACCGCCGCGGTCCTCGGTCTGCGGGTCGACCTGCTCGTCGGTGACCTCGACTCGGTCACCGCGGACGATCTCGACCGGGCGCGTGCCGAGGGTGTGAGCATCGATCGTCACCCTGTGTCGAAGGACCGGACCGACCTGGCGATCGCGCTGGACGCCGCGGCCGAGCAGGGCGCCGGCGAGGTCACGGTGGTCGGCGGCCACGGCGGCCGGCTCGATCATCTGCTCGCCGGGCTGCTCCTGCTCGCCGAGCCGGCCTACGCGGACATGAGGATCTCGGCGTTGATGGGTCCCGCCGTGGTGACCGTCATCCGGGGCGGCGCGACGCTGCACGGCCCGGTCGGCGACCTCCTCAGCCTGATCCCGGTCCACGGGCCGGCTCGCGGGATCGACACCACGGGGCTCGAGTACCCGTTGCGGGACGGTGAACTGCTGCCCGGCTCCTCGCGCGGCGTCAGCAACGTGCTGCGGGACCCCGCCGCCTCGGTGACGGTGCGGGAAGGCGTGCTGATGGCCGTGCAACCGGGTGTGCCCGACGACACGCAAGCAGGAGACACCACCCGATGACGCCACGTCCCGTTCACGCCGGCGCGCCCGTGCTGGTCGCCGTCCTGCTGATCGCCTCCTGCAGTCCCGACGGGGATCCCGGCGATCCCGAGGAGGCCCCCGAGACGGTCGAGGACACCGATGAGGTCGATCCCACCGACGAGGACGCCGAGGAGACCGACGTCGAGGAGACCGACGACGAGGGCCGACCGACGGACGATCCCGAGGACGAGGCGGCCACGGCGGACGGCGCCACGGTGACCTTGCTGACCCACGACTCCTTCGACGTCAGCGAGGACGTCCTGGACCTGTTCACCGAGAGCACCGGTCACGCCGTCGACGTGGTCCCGCTCGGCGACGCCGGGACCGCGCTCAACCAGACCATCCTCACGGGCGACGCCCCGCAGGGCGACCTGCTGTTCGGGGTGGACAACACGTTCCTCTCCCGCGCCATCGACGAGGGGATCTTCACCACCCACGAGTCGCCGCTGCTCGACGAGGTCGCCGAGGGGTTCGTCCTCGACGACCAGCACCGCGTCACCCCCGTCGACCGGGGCGACGTGTGCCTCAACTACGACGTCGCCTACTTCGAGGAGGCGGGGCTCGACGTGCCCGAGGAGCTGACCGACCTGACCGAGCCCGAGTACGAGGGTCTGCTCACGGTCACCAACCCCGCGACCTCCTCCCCCGGTCTGGCGTTCCTGCTGGCCACCGTCGAGACGTTCGGCGAGGACGGCTACCTCGACTTCTGGGAGCGGCTCCAGGCCAACGACGTCCTGGTCACCGACGGCTGGTCGGAGGCCTACTACGACGAGTTCAGCGGCGCGGGTGACGGGGACCGTCCCCTGGTCGTCTCGTACGCCTCGAGTCCACCGGCGGAGGTGATCTTCGCCGAGGAGGAACCGGAGGCGGCACCGACCGGCGTGATCGAGGCGTCGTGCTTCCGGCAGATCGAGTTCGTCGGCGTCCTCGCGGGAGCGGAGCACCCGGACGAGGCCGGGGAGCTGATCGACTTCATGCTGAGCGAGCCCTTCCAGGAGGACATCCCCCTCACGATGTTCGTCTTCCCGGTCAACGAGAACGCGGAGCTGCCCGAGGTCTTCGAGGAGCACGCGGTCCTGCCGGACGATCCCCTCGACATCGACTTCGAGCTCATCGGCGAGCACCGTGAGGACTGGATCGAGGCCTGGACCGCCGTGGTCCTGCGGTGAACGCAGCTCGGACACGGTCGCGTCGCGGTACGACCGCGGCGCTCCTGACCGTGCCGGCGGCGTTCCTCGCGGTCTTCTTCCTCTACCCGGTGGCCACGATCGTGGTGACCGGGCTGGCGCCGGAAGGGCACCCCGAGCTCGGCGTGCTCGGGCGGGTGGTCACCGACCCGTCGGTACGCGAGGTCGCCTGGTTCACCCTGTGGCAGGCGCTGCTCTCCACGGCCGCCACGCTGGCCGTCGGCCTCCCGGGAGCCTACGTCCTCTCACGCATCGACTTCCGGGGCCGCCGGTTGCTCCAGGCCGGGGTGACGATCCCGTTCGTCCTGCCGACCGTCGTCGTCGGTTCGGCCTTCCTGGCGCTGCTGGGACCACGCAGCCCGGTCAACGCGGCGTTGAGCGCCCTGCTCGGAGAGGCCGCGCCCACCCTCGACCTGCGGCGGACGGTCACCGCGATCCTCGTCGCCCACGTGTTCTTCAACTACGCCGTCGTCGTGCGGACGGTCGGCGGGTTGTGGTCGTTGATCGACCCTCGTGTCGAGGACGCGGCCCGGGTGCTCGGTGCCTCCCGCTGGCGGACGTTCCGCGAGGTGACCCTGCCGCTGCTGCGACCGGCCATCGCGTCCGCCGCGGCCATCGTGTTCCTGTTCACGTTCACCTCGTTCGGCGTGATCCTGCTCCTCGGCGGTCCTGGCCGTGCCACGATCGAGGTGGAGATCCACCGAGCGACGACGCAGTTGCTCGACCTGCCCCTCGCGTCGACGTTGGCGCTGCTGCAGCTGGTGGCCGTGGTCGCCTCCCTGCTCGTCTACGGCCGACTGCAACGACGCACCACCACCCAGCCCCTGGTCGGGTCCGCGACCACGCTGAGGGCGCCCCGCAGCCGAGGCGAGCGCTGGTTCCTGCGCGCCAACCTCGTCCTCGTCGCGGCGCTGCTCCTGGCTCCCCTGCTGGTCCTCGTGGAGCGGTCGCTCTCGACCGGTGCCGGCTACGCCCTGACCAACTACCGCAACCTGTTCAGCGCCGAACGGGCCACGGTCCTGGCGGTGCCGGCGGGTGAAGCGGTCCGCAACTCGCTGGTGTTCGGTGTGGCGGCGACAGCGGTCGCGTTCGTGGTCGGAGGTCTGGCGGCGACGGCCGCCACCGTCAGCCGAGGACGAGCAGCCGACCTGGTCGATCGCGCCCTGATGGTGCCTCTGGGGACCTCGGCCGTGACGGTCGGGTTCGGGTTCCTGATCGCTCTCCGGCATCCCCCGCTGGACCTGCGTGGGTCGGTCCTGCTCGTCCCGGTCGCGCAGGCGCTGATCGCCACGCCGTTCGTGGTCCGGACGCTGCTCCCGGTGTTGCGCTCGATCGACGAACGGCTGCGGGAAGCCGCAGCCGTGCTCGGCGCGACCCCGGCTCGCATCTGGCGCGAGGTCGACCTGCCGATCGTTGGCCGAGCGGCGCTGGTCGCCGCCGGCTTCTCCTTCGCCATCGCCGTCGGCGAGTTCGGGGCGACGGTGTTCCTCGCACGCGCGAACCTGCCGACCATGCCCACGGCCATCTTCCGCCTGCTCGGGAGGCCGGGTGCTGCCAACTTCGGGGAGGCGATGGCCATGTCCACGCTGCTGATGCTCGTCACGGCCGCGGCCATCGTGGCGATCGACCGGCTCCGCATCGGCCAGGTGGGACGCTTCTGATGCTGCGGATCACGGATCTCTCCGTCAGCTACGGCGATCACGTCGCGGTCACCGGCCTGAGCCTGGACGCACCCGACGGGAAGGTGCTGTGCGTGTTGGGCCCCAGCGGCTCGGGCAAGTCCACCGTCCTGCGGGCGGTCGCCGGGCTCGAGCCGCCACGCGCCGGCACGATCGAGCTCGACGGGACCCGGCTCGACGGGTTGCGGCCGGATCAGCGGGACGTCGGGCTGATGTTCCAGGAGCACGCCCTCTTCCCCCACCGTTCGGTGGACGAGAACGTCGCCTTCGGTCCGCGGATGCGAGGCCTGGGGCGGGCGACGGTCCGACGCCGGGTCGAGGAGGCGCTCGCGCTGGTGGACATGAGCGCGACGGCGCGCCGCCCGGTGACCGAGCTGTCCGGCGGCGAGCGACAGCGCGTCGCGCTGGCCCGTTCCATCGCGCCGCGGCCCAAGCTGTTGATGCTCGACGAGCCACTCGGCTCCCTCGACCGGACGTTGCAGACACGGTTGCTCGAGGATCTGCCGCACGTGTTCCGGGAGCTCGGCACGACCGTGGTCTACGTCACGCACGACCAGCACGAGGCCCTGGCCCTCGCGGACCGGGTCGCGGTCATGCGGGACGGCCGGCTCGAGCAGGTCGACGAGCCGGCGGCGCTCTGGCGTGCGCCACGCACCACGTTCGTCGCCGACTTCCTCGGACTGACGTACCTGACGGCCCTCCCAGTTCGGGACGGCGTCGCGTCGGGGCCGTGGGGTCCGCTGCCGGTGCCCGGGACCCCGGACGGTGAGCACGACGTGGTCCTGCTGCCCGGCGCCGTCCGCGCGACCGATCCGCAGCGACCGCGCCGACCCGGGGAGCTGGCCGTCCCGGCGTACGTCGCGGATCGACGTTTCGCCGGTGACCACGTCCGGCTGGTGGCGACGCCCGACGCCGGTCCCCGGCTCAGCGTCGCGGTCCGGAGTGAGGTGGTCCCCGCCCCCGGTGACCGGTGCGAGCTCGCGCTCGACCCCCGCGCGGTCAGGGTCCTCGAGGACGACGGCGCGGCGGACGGACCCCTAGCGTTGACGCTCACGTCGCCATCCCGTCCGTCCTCCTCCGAGCACCCAGCCCAGGAGCCATCATGACGCAGTCCTTCCCGGTCAAGCTCAGAGGCCACGCCGGCAGCCTCCACGGCGTCACGTGGCCGAACGACGAACCTCGCTACGTCGCCGTGCTCTCCCACGGCTACGGCGAGCATCTCGGGCGCTACCGGCACGTCGTGGACGCCCTGCACGACCACGGGGCGATGGTCGCCGGGCTCGACCACGCCGGACACGGCCGCTCGGATGGCGAGCCGGTCTCCATCGAGGACTTCGAGCACGCGGTCGACGACCTCCAGAAGCTGCTCGAGTACGTGCACGCCGGCCGCGCCGACCTGCCCGTGGTCCTGATCGGTCACTCCATGGGTGGGATGATCGCCGCCCGGTACGCGCAGCGGCACGGTGACGAGCTCACGGCGCTGGTGCTCACCGGGCCGGTCATCGGCCGTTGGGAGACCGCGGAGCAGCTGCTGGCGGAGGACGAGATCCCGGACACGGCGATCGATCCCGAGACCCTCTCCCGCGACCCGAAGGTCCGCAAGGCGTACGAGGAGGACGAGCTCGTGTACCGCGGGCCGTTCCAACGCGAGACGCTCGAAGCGCTGCAGGCCTGCCTGCGCCGGATCCACGAGGAGGGCAGCATCGAGCTGCCGACGCTGTGGATCCACGGCGAGCAGGACGAACTGGTACCCGTCGGGCCGAGCCGCGAGGGTGTCAGGGAGCTGGTCCCCGAGGAGCACCGCACGGAGGACGTCCGCAGCGGCGCTCGTCACGAGGTCTTCAACGAGATCGACCACGACGCCGTCCTCGACGAGGTCACGGAGTTCATCGATCGGCACATCGGGTGAGCGCGCGGCCCACGATGTCCGGCTGATCTCCCGGACGCGTGCGCTCCCTCCCGCGCCGCCGGCGCGAACGCGCGCACCACGGAGCCGGCATCGCCTGGGACGAAGGTCCACTTGACCGTCAGCCCACCCCGGCGGAACGTGCAGGAGTGCCGTCGGACGCACGTCGCGGCGGTCGCCGAACGGTCCGCACCGTGTCCATGCCCGCGACCGGTCGGTCGTGACGCGACCACCGACCGCGGAGACGGCGTGTCATGACGGTCCCCCGCGAACACCTCTTGATCACCGACCCCGAGCACGATCGGGAGCACCTGCTCGCCGGTCGCGCCGCGGCCGCCCGCCACACCATCTCTCCCCGCATCTCGCTGATCACCGCGTCGGACGTGGACGTCGACACGCTCCGCGACCACCCCGCGGTCCTCGGCATCTTCACCGACCGGGTCCCGCACCACCTGATCGAGTTGCTCGACGCCGATGAGCAGCTGTTCGTCCAGGCCTGGCTGCTCCGACGCGAGCCGAAGCGGCGCTCTGGCGACGGCGCCTCGTGGGACGCCGAGGGCTTCGAGCCACCGGATCCCTGATCGAGCCCGTGGCACGACGACGCCGGTGACCGCTCGGCCCCGGTGAACCAGCCGCCCCGCGTGGACGGCTATCGGGGGCGTCACCACGCCCCGGGAAGGAGACCGGTCATGGCCGGCGACATCGGACGACGCGAACGGGTCATCCTCCTGCCGGACGCCGCGGAGGATGAGGGAGCGACCGAGCGGGCCCGGCCCCGTCTCGACGACGCCGGCGCGTGCACCACCCACGAGTACGGCGGTCGCGTGGTGATCGTCGACCTCCCCGCCGAGGCCGAGGCCTCCGTCAACGATGCGCTCGACGGGCTCGCCGCCAGCGCACCGACGAGCTCCGTCAGCTCCCTCGCCACCGAGACGGTCGAGGAGCTCGACGACGCGGCCTCGCTG
>SKTG01000156.1 GCA_007118045.1 Nitriliruptoraceae bacterium | reverse complement strand
TCGCAGCACCGGTGCCGTTGGCCACGCCCCCAGCGACTGGCCCACCAGGCCCACCAGGCCCAGCACGCCCGTCCGGGCCGCCAGGTCCTCCCGGGCCCCCAGGACCGCGGCCGTCCAGGCCCCCACCGACCGAGCGCAAGCCGCCGGCCGCCGCGTCGTCGCCGTCGACCACGGTGGCCTCGATCGCCTCGAGGAGGGCACGCCGCGGCGCGAGCCCGAGCCGGACCGGCACGCCCATCGCCTCGGTCAGGATCGGGGCGAGCGCTTCGCGCGTGTTCGGGTCGGCGATCGCGACGACCACCTCGTTGGCCTCACCGAACCGGACCGGCAGCACGCTGTGCCGGCGAGCCAGCTCGCCTGGCAGCAACGCGGCGGCCATCGGGTCGACCTCGGACGCGTCGACGGAGACGTACTCCATCCCCATGGCCGACGCCAGCGCACCGACGAGGTCGGCCTCGGTGGCCAGACGCAGCTGGACCAGGCTCTGGGCGAGGTTGCCGCCGTTGACCTGTTGATGTTCCTGCGCCCGCACGAGCTGCTCGTCGGTGAGCACCCCCTGCCGAACCAGCATGTCGCCGAGTCCTGCCATCTCGTTGCCTCCTGGGCGCGCCCTCGCCGGGTGCGTCGTCCTGTAGCAGCAGGTCGGCCGCGGCCGACCCCTGCCGTCCTGCGTCAGATGATGATGCGAGCGATCTCTTCGACGGTGGTCCGGCCCAGCAGGACCTTCGCCAGGCCGTCCTCGCGCAAGGAGCGCATGCCCTGATCGATGGCGACCCGGTTGATCTCCTCGGTCGAGGCGCGTGCGACGGCCAGGCGTTCGATGTCCTCGGAGACGGTCATGACCTCGTGGACGGCCATCCGACCCCGGTAACCCGTGTTGCTGCAGCTACTGCAGCCCACCGCTCGCGGGATGTCGGGTCGTTGCTCCACCGTTTCGTCATCGAACCCGGCGGCCTTGAGGATCTCCGGCTCCGGGGCGACCCACTCCACGCACCTGCTGCAGACGCGACGGGCCAGACGCTGGGCCAGGACGCAGTCGACGGCGGATCCGACCAGGAACGGCTCGATGCCCATCTCGGTGAGTCGGGTGACGGCCGACGGCGCGTCGTTCGTGTGCAGGGTGGACAGCACGAGGTGGCCGGTGAGCGCCGCCTCGACGCCCATGTGGGCGGTCTCGCGGTCGCGCATCTCACCGACGAGGATCACGTCGGGGTCCTGGCGCAGGATCGAGCGCAGCGCAGAGGCGAACGTCAGGCCGATCTTCGGGTTGACCTGGACCTGGCTGATGCCGGCCAGCTGGTACTCGACCGGGTCCTCGGTGGTCACCACGTTGACACCGGGCTGGTTGACCACGTTGAGCGTCGCGTAGAGGGTCGTCGACTTGCCCGACCCCGTCGGCCCCGTGGCCAGGATCATCCCGTACGGCTTGCGGTAGGCCTCCTCGAACCGGCGCAGGTTGTGATCGAGGAAGCCGAGGTCGTCGAGGGAGAGCATCACCGACGTCTTGTCGAGGATGCGCATCACGACCTTCTCGCCGTACACGGTCGGCAGGGTCGAGAAGCGCAGGTCGATCGACTTGCCGGCCGTGTTCACCGCCATGCGACCGTCCTGCGGGACGCGCCGTTCCGCGATGTCGACGTTGGCCATGATCTTCAGACGACTGATGACCCCTGCCTGGATCGACCGTGGGCTGCGCATCACCTCGTGGAGCACCCCGTCGATCCGGTAGCGGACCCGCAGCTCCTTCTCCCCCGGCTCGATGTGGATGTCCGAGGCGCCGTCGGCCACCGCCTGCGAGATCATGACGTTGACGAACTTGACGATCGGCGCGTCCTCGGTGACCGCCTTGATGTCGCTGAGGTCGATCTCGTCGTCGGTGTTGTCCGCCAGATCGTCGGCGATGGCCTCCATGTCGTCGCTCATGGCGGCGTACTTGCCGATGGCCTTGACGATGTCGGCCTTCGTGGCGACGACCGCCTTGACCTCCATCTTGGTCATCGTGCGGACGTCGTCGACCGCGACGATGTTCGAGGGGTCGCTCATCGCCACGACGAGCTTGCCGTCCTCGTACCGGATCGGGAGCACGGTGTGCCGCCGCATGATGCTCTCGGAGATCATCGTCGCGGCGCGCGCGTCGACCTCCGTCTCCTCGAGGTCGACGAAGCCCATGCCGATCTGGGTCGCGAGCGCGGCGACCAGGTCCTTCTCCGTCACGTAGCGGTGATCGACCAGGATGCGGCCGAGCGATCTGCCGGTGCTGCGCTGCTCCTCCTCGGCCTCGCGCAGCTGGTCGTGGCTGATCAGCTTCCGCTCGACCAGGATCTGTCCGATGTTCCTCATCCGGTACCACCCGTGCCGGTGGCGACGCTCGGGCCCGGCTGGTCCCGAAGGTGGTCGAGCACCGCGTTCAGGAAGGTCAGCAGCGCGGCCTTCACGTCGTCCCGCTCGCGGACGTCGGCGACGAGGATCGGAACACGGGACGGCAGGCCGAGGCCCGTGCGGGTCTCCTCGAGCAACGTTCCCGGGTCCTGCCCATCGGCCTTGTTGATCACCACGACGGACGGCACGTCCGCGATGTCGACGAAGTGCTGTCGGATGCGGCGAGCCTCCGCCAGCGACTCGGGCCGCGCAGCGTCGGCGATGAGGACGAAGCCGAGCATCCCCTCGGCGAGGATGTCCCACATGAACTCGAAGCGTTGCTGCCCCGGGGTGCCGTAGAGGTGCAGGGCGAGGTCGCTGTCGACCGTGATGCGGCCGAAATCCATGGCCACGGTCGTGCGGGAGT
Source organism: Nitriliruptoraceae bacterium (assembly GCA_007118045.1). Taxonomy (GTDB): domain Bacteria; phylum Actinomycetota; class Nitriliruptoria; order Nitriliruptorales; family Nitriliruptoraceae; genus SKTG01. The sequence goes on along the minus strand of SKTG01000156.1, from coordinate 2,478 downwards.
CCGGTGTCGAGGCTCCGGTGGACACGTCGCGCTCGGTCGACAGGACCGTCATCTGCGAGATCGTGCGGATGAAGGTCGTCTTGCCGGCATCGAACGGACCGGTGACGACGAGCTTGGCCGACCGTGAACGGCGACGCTTGATGTTCTGGGTCGCCATCTACAGCCCCTCCACGCCGGCGATCAGACGGTGGACGACGTCCTCGTCGATCGAGGGATCCGGTCCCAGGCGCTCACCACGTCCCTTTCTGGCGGCACCCGCACGAACCGCCGTCCCAGCCGGCACGGTGTCGGCAGCGGATGCCGCGGCACCCGCACCCGCCGGCGCCGCGTCCTCGCTCTGCGGGAGGGCCTTTCGCACGCCGTCGTCGGTGCTCGTCGACACACCGGCCCCGACCGGTGTCGCCACCTCGTCAAGGGTCCCGTTCACGGCGGCGGGTGTCCTCGGGCCCTCGGCCTCGTACGCGGATCCCGACGTGTCCTCATCATCGGTGCGCTCGTGCGCGGGCCCAGCGAGGACCTCCGAGGCCGGGTCGGGCTGGTCGGCCAGCGCGGTCTCGAGCTCCTCCAGGACCTGGTGGTGGTCGAGCAACTGCTCGACACTTCCACGCTCGCCCACGGTGACGACCCCGAGCTCGAGCAGGTGCACCAGGATCCGCCGGGTACCGAAACGGCCGCGTCCGGAGAGCCGGGCCAGCTCGTCGATCGTGCGCCGGCCGCCCGCCAGGCCCAGCAGCTCCCAGCCTTCGGCGCCGACGGCGACCTCGTCGTGCTCGGGCCGCCGCACCGTGACGGCCGCGGCACCGTCGCCCGTGGCGGCGACGATCGCTTCCCACTGCTCGAGCCGTTCCTGGGTGCGGTGGAGGAGCTCCTCGACCTCCAGCTCGGGGTCGGAACGCTCCTCGTCGTCAAGTGCGGAGTCGAAGCGGAAGCGACCGCTCGTCCAGAGGAGCAGATCGAAGACCGCGTCGGTCGTCTGCTCGTGCAGCACCTCGCCGGCCACGTCGTCGTCGAGCAGCCCACGCTCGACCAACATCCGCGCGAGCTGCCGATCGGTCGGGAGCCGCTGCCGGTCAGCGAGCACGGCGCGGAGCGCTCCGCCGTCGACGAGGCCACGACCGAGCAGGCGCCGGGCGATCGGCAGGCGCGTCGCGTCCGCCGAGGCGTCCCGGACCCGGCCGCCCGCCAGGTCGACCCGTCCCGCGCCGACGTCCGTCCGCAGGCGCAGACGGCCGGTCTTCGACGTGAGTGCGAGCAGACGGAGGACGTCCGGGACGGCGAAGTCGCCCAGGTCGCCTTCGAGCATGCCGGTCCCCCTCAGTCGGTCGCCCTGGTCCGGTCGCCGCCGACATGGGCGGGACCGGTGCCGTTGCGGCTGGTGGCCGGGACGGGCTCCGCCGGCGAGGCGGTTACGTCCACGGACCCGTGGGGCCCCTTCGACCCCTCCGGTGCTTCCGGAGCCGGGGGTGGTGACTCGAGGGTCGTGCCGATGCGCTGCGCGGCGCGGCGCATCTCGTAGAGCATGAAGCCGATCTTCGCGGTCCGACCCGCGACCGCGGCCAGGACCGCCTGGTCACGGGCGCTCATGAGGAACACGAACCCGTGCTCGCCCTCGACGAACACCTGGTTGAGCTGACCGCGGCCCAGTCCGAGGGCCGCCTGCTCACCGAGGGAGAGCAGCGCCGCGCTCATCGCGCCGACCCGGTCCTCCTCGAGCTCCGGGGGCATGGCGCTGGCCATGGGGAGCCCGTCGAACGAGACGACCGCCGCGGCCTCGACGTCCGGGGAGCTGCGGATGAAGTCGTCGAGCGCCGCGGCCAGCCTGCCGGCTCGGGTGTCGTCCTGGTGGAGCATCGGCATCCCTGCGGGCGCGAGGCGCGGGACGGCACGGCGTGTCCGGGCGCCCCACCCGCGCCGACAGCGCGCCCACCCGTCGCATCGGCAGCCCCCGAGCGGGACTTGAGGTCGTCGGGACGTCCGGCACAGACGCCCGCGGAACGCCCCACCGGGTCAGGCCTGCCGGCTCCGCTCGCTCAGCGCGGCGGCCGCCACGGCCGACATCGTCGCCGTCGGTGCCGGACGACCCGTCCAGCGGCGGTAGCTGACGGCGGCCTGGCCGATCAGCATCCCGAGCCCGTGGTGCCCGGCGGCGCCGCTGGCGTGGGCGGCCGCGAGGAACGGCGTCACCGGCGGGTCGTAGACCAGGTCGTAGGCGACCTGGTCGGGCCGCAGGGACTCGAACGGCGCCGGCAGGTGCTCGCCGCCCATACCGAGCGGTGTGGCGTTGATCACCACGGTCGCCTGAGACACGGCCGCCGCCACCGCCTCGTCGTCGGCCAGGTCGTGAGCGCGTGAGGCGGTCGCCCCGAACCGCTCCCCCAGCTCCGCGAGCTCACGAGCGGCGTCGCCCCGCCGGCCGACCACGGTCAGCGACGCGCCGAGGCGCCCCACCGCGACGACGGCGGCCCTCGCCGCCCCGCC
>SKTG01000453.1 GCA_007118045.1 Nitriliruptoraceae bacterium | reverse complement strand
GTCCGCGACGCCGTCGGCATCATCGACGTCACCCCGATCGGCAAGCTGGACCTGCAGGGTCCGGATGTGCCCGCGCTCCTGGAGCTGCTGTACGTCAACCGCTGGCAGAAGCTCGACGTCGGCCGGGTGCGCTACGGCGTCATGTGCGCCGAGGACGGAGTCGTCCTCGATGATGGCGTCACCGGCCGCCTCGGCGACCAGCACTACCTGATGTCGACGACCTCCTCCGGCGCCGCGGCGATCTGGGAATGGATCGAGAACTGGCTCCAGACCGAACGTCCGGATCTCGATGTCCACGTCACTGCGGTCACCACCTCGTACGCGTCGATCAACCTCGCTGGACCGCGCTCCCGCGAACTGCTCGCCACGCTCACCGACGTGGACCTCTCCCCCGACGCCTTCGGCTACATGCACGTGCGGACCGGCGGGATCGCGGGCGTCGCCGGATGCGTGCTGTGGCGCATCGGCTTCACGGGTGAGCTGAGCTACGAACTGCATGTCCCTGCCGGCTACGGCCTGCATGTCTGGGAGCGGCTGCTCGAGGCGGGAGCCAAGCACGGCATCCGTGCGGTCGGCGTCGAGGCGCAACGCACCCTCCGACTGGAGAAGGGCCACCTGATCGTCGGCCAGGACACCGATGGGTTGACCAAGGCCGGCAGCGCGGGCCTCGACGGCTTGGTGAAACTCGACAAGCCGGACTTCGTCGGCAAACCCGAGCTCACCTGGCAGCAGGAGCGCGGCGTCGACCCGGTGCTGGTCTCGCTCCAACCGGTCGAAGCAGCGACGGTCCCCGCGGAAGCGAGCCAGATCATCGTCGACGGCCACACGGTCGGACGCATCACGTCCAGCCGGTTCTCGCCGTCGTTGCAGCGAAGCATCTGTCTGGGACAACTCCCGTCCGTGCTCGGGGGACCTGGGAACCGGGTCACCATCCGGTTGCCCGACGGCCGTGATGTCGACGCAGTCGTCCAGGAGCATCTCGCACACGTCGACCGCGAGGGGGTGCGTCTCCGTGGCTGATCCCGACCCGACGCCGCCAGCCAGGGGCGCCGGTGGTCTCTCGCCGCTCGCCCGGAGCCCGCTCCCGACGGTGGCCCCGACCGTCGTGGTCAACGGCTGGGAGGTCACCGAACGGACCAGCGACGCCGCCCTGCGGCTGGCGGATCTGTCGCCGCTCGCCAAGGTCCACGTCCGCGCCCGTGAGGACGGTCCGTTCGCCGGCGCGATCGGGGTCCGATTCCTCCACGCCGCCCGAGATGAGAACGACGTGCTCGTGACCGGGTCCGGGCCCGGGGAGTGGACGCTCTTCGGCTCGATCGGCGCCGCGACCGACATCATGACCCGGATCGCGGACGTCCATGTCGACGAGCGCGTCACCATCGTCGACATCACCCACGGTCGTGCACTGGTCCGTCTGACCGGTCACACCAGCGGCGAACTGCTCGCGCAGCTGTGCGCCATCGACCTCGATGACCGCGTGACCCCGAACGGCAGCTGCCTCCGGAGTTCCGTCGCCAGGGTGGTCACCGACATCGTTCGTGACGATCGCGGCGGGGAGCCTTCGTTCCTGCTGCACTGCGAACGATCCTCCGGCGCCTATCTCGCAGCGAGGCTCACCGAGGTCGGCGACCTCCACGACCTCGACATCGAAGGCTTCACGGCAGCAACCGCCACCCGTTGACCTAGCCGTTGAACCGGCGCTTCGGAAGTTGAGGTGACCCGGGCCGGATGAACGGCGGCCTGAGGGGGCTCGGAAGGAAGTGCACCGGGACCTCGCGTGAACGGAGGTGCTGGAGCCACCCACGTTGGGGACCCCTGTGCTCGTCGGTGGACCTGCCGGCCCATGCACGCCCCACGGTCACGGTGTGGCGTCAGGTGCGCTGGCGCTGCCGCGGCACCGGCTGTGCGATGGGCTCGTGGAGTGGGCTGGGGGCTCGCGACATCCCGGCCGCTAGAGCAGGTCGGCGAACATGGCGTTGATGGGCTGCTGTGCGACGGCGACCGCAGGCCGGGACAGGTAGACCTCGACATGGTAGGCGCCCTCGGATTCCTTACCCTGCGGGTCGATCCCACGGGTCACGAGGGTGCGCAGTGCGTAGTCGCGTTCCTGCTGGTCGGCGAAGCGCCGCTGGGGGAAGGTGCGTCCCTCGAGCCGTTCGGTGACCAGACCCTTTCGGGCCAGCGCCGCGGCGATAGGCGTGTATGGGACCGTGCGTAGGCACAACCCTGCCACCCAGGGCCGTCGGTCAGGCGATGTACAGTCGAGCACCCGTTCGAAGGTCCGTTCGGTGATGTAGCCGATCCCGCCGGTGACGGTGATCAGGTCGGCGCGGGCGACCTCGCGTGCCAGCTCGGGTGAGGGGTCGTGCTGCTCGAGGTCCTCGGCCGCTCCGGTGTCCAGCAGCCCGACGTCGAGGGCGTAGTCCACGGCCTGGGAGGCGACGTCGACACCGATGACCGTCGGCGCGTCCGGACATCGACGTGCGGCGTAGAAGGCTCGGTCCGCGGCCACCAACTCGTCGCGTGACAGGCCTGTGGTCTGCTCGCCGCAGTAGCGGTCGTAGAGGTCGCTGAGCTCGAGGTCGTGGCCGAGCAGGGCGGCGTTGATCCCGTAGGAGCAGCACAGGTCCACCACGGTGGGGTCCCGGGCCGCCAAGGTGTCGAGCACGCCACGGAACACCTGCTGGCCGTGACGGGGGACCTCGTAGTCGAGCGCCGCGAGTTCGCAGAAGTAGGCGCGGGGATCTGCACGGTCGTAGATGTCGTCGAAGTTGGCCTTCGACAACGATCGACTGGTGTGCTCGCCCACTCGCGGTGTCCTTTCGTCGACGGCTGCGGCTGTGACATGTTCGCGGACGACCATAGCCCCGGCAGGTCCCGGGTCCCGCAGCCACAACGGGTTGGCGGGCGACGGTTCCACGTAGTACGGGTCCGAGGGCAGCTCAGGCAGCAACGCTCGCAGCTCGGAGCTGATGGCGCCACCTTGCCTGCGCGTGGGTCGACGCGAGCTCCCTTCTCGAGGTCACGTGGTTGTCTCGTCGTCGTGTTGCGGGGCTACGAGTCCGCTCTCGTGGGCGAGGACCACGGCTTGGACGCGCTCGTGCAGCCCGAGCTTGACGGGGAGGTGGGTGACGTGGGTTTGATTGTGGGCTCGCCGAGGTGCAGGGCCGCGACGTCGACGGCAAGCCATTGTGCAAACGGCCGGATCGGTGACATGCTGCTCTGGCGACGTCGGACCACGCCGGCGTAGCAGGTGTGAGACATCGATCCGCACGGCGGTTCCTGGTCGCCGAGCCGTGCGAGGAGTCAGGGCGAAACCGACACACCTTCCCACTACCGGGCGCGCGGAGGTGCGCTGGGAAGGACACACGATGCGCAGGCTCATCACCATCCTGGCCGCGGCGTTGCTGACCGTCAGCATGTTCGCGGCACCGTCGATCGGCGCCGAGCACGAGGAGACGCCACCTCACGGACACATGCTCGTGCAACGACCGGAGTTCGGTGTCGTCATCGTCGACGACGCGCCCTGGTTCGGTGTCACCGGGATCCGCAAGTGCGTCGACCTTGCTGCAGGCAGGCACCTGCCATTGCGTGCGCATCACGACACCATCCACACCGGCACGGCGGGGATGATGCTCTCTGAGAAGGCTGGACATGCGGTCGTTCCCACCTTCGAGTACGCGAACTGCGCCGAGCTCGAAGCAGCGTTGCCGATCGCGTTCTTCCCCCTCGAGTGAGCACCTGGGGCGGGCTCCACACAGTCCGCCCCGATCTTCCTCTCTGGCTTGAGGGGTCGAGGCGGCTTCCGTCGGTACGTGCGAGCAACGGCCGGTGTGTTGTTCGGACCGTGGTGTCGGTGGCGCGGGTGGTCCTCGGAGCCGGGGGGATCAGCGCTGGTTGTTGCTCTCGCCGACGATCCGCAGCGTGCGGTGCCTGTGGGCGAGTGCGAGATCGGTGGGGCGGCGCCGTGGAGTAGCGGCTGGGCGCTCAGAGCGAGAACGTGGGGGTTGCGTGAAACCTTGGCCCAACTCGAAGGCACGGTGGTAGCCCAGGTATCGGTCTGCGAAGTTGCTCACCCACGGGGCGTCGGTGCACATGCGGAGGCTCACGATGACGGTGCACTGTCAGGCGATCCAGGACCTCGCCGTCGACCGTCGCTTCCGCAGCATCTGCCTGGCGGGACAGACCGTTGCGGACGAGCACGTCGATGAGAACGCGCGGACCCGCACGACACTGCTGCACTACGAGCACCAGTCCCTGGACGGCGGGCTCGAGCGGCTGGAGCGTCCGTGGGTGCTCCACTGGTACGAGCCCGACGGCTTCGAGCGGCTCGCCACCGAGGCAGACTGCACATCCTCGACGCCAGACCCGTCGCACCAGATCACCCGATGCTCGCAGTAGCGTCGCACCTGCCCTGGCAGGCTCAGGGCCGGGATCGGGGTCCAGGTCCTCGACCGCAGCGCGCGCGAGCTCAACGTGGGCCACGCCCGACATCTCGTCGAGACGGATCGTGTGTGCCGGGCATCGAGGACGGCCTCAGCGCTGCGCCGGCATGCGGGCGACGAGGTCGTCGAGATGGTCGTGGAAGAGCTCGGCAGGTGCGTCATGGCTCCACCCGTGACCGCAGAAGAGCCGGTCGAAGCGCAGACCCGAGCGGGCGAAGCGGGCGAGCGATCCGGTCTGGGCCTCCCACGAGTACCAGCACGCCCGCCGGAAGGCCAGGAGCCGCTCACGCTTGGGGTCCCACGCCAGTGAGTCACCGGAGAACAGCAGGTGACCGTCCACGTGCCACACCACGCTTCCCCTGGTGTGGCCGGGGACGGGGAACCCGGTGACCCCGTCCGTGACCGCGACAGGATCGGTGCCCCGGACGAGATCGGTGGCGTAGGGCGCCGCGTCGCGGTCGTGCTCGTGGATCCAGACCGAGGCACCGAAGCGTTCGGCGTACCGATCGGCGTCGGCGACGTCGTCGCGGTGGGTCAGCAGCACGAGGTCGATACCACCGAGCGCCGCGATCGGGTCGAGCAGCTGGCGGGTCCACCGCGGAGCGTCGACCATCAGGTTCGCTCCGTCACGGACTACGAGGTAGGAGTGGGCCCCGAACGACGACTCGGCGTTGTGGCCGAGCCGATGGACGCCGTCACCGAGGTCGTGCGGGAACACCCCTGGGGGTGGCTGCCGGATCGTCTCGTGGCCGACCGAGCGCGTCGGACAGACCAGCACGGCCCGCCAGGCCATCGCGACCTCCTCGTCGGTCTGCGGTTGGCGGGTGAACACCGACACGCCGTCACCGGGGTTGC
>SKTG01000185.1 GCA_007118045.1 Nitriliruptoraceae bacterium | reverse complement strand
CTGACCACGATCGTGTTCTCGCCGTCGGGCGCGACGACGATCAGCGCGATGCCGCTGGGGGCATCGGATCGCGTGGCCAGGACGCTGACGTCGACCCCGTCGCGGGCCAGGGCGTCGTGCAGCGTGCGCCCTGCGTCGTCGTCACCGACACAGCCGACGAAGCGGGTCTGCGCACCCAGGCGGACGCAGGCGACGGCCTGGTTGGCGCCCTTCCCGCCGCTGGCGCGGTAGTGGTCGCCGCCCAGGACGGTCTCACCCGGTCGCGGGTGCCGCTCGACGGGCACGACCACGTCCAGGTTGGCGCTACCGACCACGACGATCGCGGGGCTGGCTCGTTCACGATCCATGTGGCCTCGTCGTCGCATCGCCCCCGAGCCCGGGGTCAGGTGCCGGGCACGACCCCGGCTCGCTCGGGTGTCGGACCACGGCTCCGGGTCGGGTTCCGGGCACGACCCCGGCACGGGCTCGGGGATGATGCCCTCAGCGCGTGTCCGGGGTCCAGCTCGCATCGCGGCCGAACGCCGCCAGTAGCCGCGTCTGTTCGTCGGCGTCCGCCCCCACCTCCACGGGTGGGCCGATCACGCCGGCCTCGCGGTAGCCGTCCTCCCGGTCGGCGAACCAGGTCACCAGGGCGTCGAGCAGCTCGGGATCGATGGCGTCGTCCTGACCGGTGGCCCGAGCGAGGTCCCAGCCGTGGATCACGTGGTCGGCGAACAGCTGCCCGACGTACTCCTCGGCCGGGAGCCGCCCCATCGAGGAGTGGACCGATCCGCCGATGGCGCCGGGCTCGGCGACGGCAGCGCGCGCGTGCACACCGGCCTGCTCGGCGCTCGTGACCGGATCGTCACCGAGCACGCCATGGTCGTAGCGGTCACCGACCTGATCCAGGGTCTCGCCGCGCAGCAGGTGCGGGGTCCACCGGTCCTCGGCGACGAGGTGGTCCACCAGATCGTGCACGTCCCACTCACCGCACGGCGTCGGGTCGTGCCACCGCTCCGCGGGCACGCCGGTGACCTTCTCGGTGAAGGCGACGCAGGCACGGGCGTGCAGTTCGTCGATCGGACGCATCGAGGCTCCTCTGAAGACGCTCCGTCCGTGAGCATCCACGCCATCGGCGCGGCTGTCCATGGCCGCTCCGTGGGCCGGAACCCGAGCCTCGGTCGTCCGGACCGACGGCCCGACGCAGCCACGGCATGCTCCCGCGCCCGCAGCGTGGTCCAATCGCTCAACCCGCGCCGGTCCGGTCGCCGACCGCCGCCGCGCGCCCCCGAGCACGCACCCACGGAGGACGGACACCATGACCACCATCACCATCGTCGGCGACGGCCCGGCTGCCCTGTCCGCCGCCCTGTTCCTCGCCAAGGCGGGCAACGACGTCACGTTGTTCGGGGCGGACGAGACGCCGATGCACTACGCGCAGCTGTACAACTACCTCGGCATCCCGGACATCTCCGGCAGCGAGTTCCAACGCACGGCCCGCCAGCAGGCCACCGACCTCGGCGCCACCGTCGTGGACGCCGAGGTGACCGCCATAGAAGCGGCCGACGGCACGTTCACGACCACCCCGGCATCGGGCGAACCCCGTGCCAGCGACTACCTGATCCTCGCCGGTGGCAAGGCGAGCCAGGCGCTTGCCGGTTCGCTCGGCATCGAGATCCACGACGGCCGGGTCGCCGTGGACGCCGAGTACCGCACCTCCGTCGATCGCGCCTACGCCCTGGGCCGTCTGGTACGCCCCGACCGCAGTCAAGCCATCATCTCCGCCGGCGCCGGCGCCGTGGCCGCGCTCGACATCCTCTCCCGCGAGGCCGGCAAGGACGTGCACGACTGGGACACACCGCCCGAACCCGCCGACGACGCGAGCCGCTGACCGGACCTCGCGCAGGATCCACCCGGCTCAGCCCCGGACCTGGGTCTCCTCGCCTTCCCAGAACGGCGCGCGGAGCTTGAACTTCTGCAGCTTGCCGGTCGCGGTGCGATCGAGCTGGTCGCGGAGCTCGACCGCGGTCGGGCACTTGTAGTGGGCGAGCCGCTCGCGGCAGTGCTCGATCAGTTCCCGCTCGGTGACCTCCTCGTGACCCGGCGCCGGCACGACCAGCGCCAGCACGGTCTCACCCCACCGCTCGTGCGGTACGCCGACGACGGCCACCTCGGCGACCGCCGGATGGGCGTGCAGGACGTCCTCGACCTCGATGGAGGAGACGTTCTCGCCGCCGGAGATGATGACGTCCTTCTTGCGGTCCACGATGGTGAGGTAACCGTCCTCGTCGAGGTGGCCGCCGTCGCCGGTGTGGAACCAGCCGTCGCGCAGGACCGCGTCGGTCTCCGCCGGCTGCTGCCAGTAGCCGGCCATGACGTGGTTGCCGCGCGCGAGGATCTCGCCCTGTTCGTCGACCCGCAGACCGATACCGAGGGCCGGTGGGCCCTGTCGCACGAGCTTCGCGGCGCGGTCGGTCGGACTGAGCCCGTCCCACTCCTGCCGGGCCCGGTTGAAGGTCAGCAGGGGCGCGGTCTCGGTCAGGCCGTAGAGCTGGATGAACTCCCAGCCGAGCTCGGTCTCCACCCGCTCGATCGTACGCGACGGCGGTGGGGCCCCCGCCACGACCATGCGGGTCGTGCCGGCTCCTGGCACCTCGTCCCACGCCGCCGCGGCCTCGAGCACCATGGCCACGACCGCCGGCGCACCGCACATCAACGTGACGCCGTAGCGCTCCACCCGGCGCAGGATCTCGTCGCCGTCCACCTTGCGGACGATCACCTGGGGCACGCCCATGGCGGTCACCGCGAACGGCACACCCCACCCGTTGACGTGGAACATCGGCAAGGTGTGCAGGTAGACGTCGCGATCCGAGACCCCCGCATGCCAGCCGAACATGGCGGCGTTGACCCACAGGCTGCGGTGGGTGAGCTGCACCCCCTTCGGTCGCGCCGTGGTCCCCGAGGTGTAGTTGATCGTCGCGGTGGCGTCCTCGTCCGGGGCCTCCCAGGTACTGGGTTCGCTGCCGTGAGCGAAGATCGCGTCGTCGTCACGACCGAACACGAACCGGTGCTCCACGTCGAGCCCGTCGGTGCTCGTCTCGAGGTCGGGGTCAACCAGCAGCACCCGCGCGCCGGCATGCTCGACGATGTAGCGGACCTCGTCGACGTTCAACCGGAAGTTGATCGGCACGAGGACGCGACCGAAAGCCGCGACGCCGTAGAAGGAGGCGAGCAGACGGCCCGCGTTGTGGCTGAGCACGGCCACACGGTCGCCGCGGTCGAGCCCCAGGGCGTCCAGCGAGGCCGCCTGGGCACGCGCCAGGTCACCGAGCTCGCGGTAGGTCAACGTCCCCAGCGATGCGGCCGGCTGGTCGGGTTCGTCGACGACCGCCACGCGGTCGGGGTAGACGAGCTCCGCGCGGGCGAGGTGGTCGGCGATCGTCATCTGCGTGCGCATGGGACCTCCCGTCGTCACCGCGGGGCCCGGCCCACGCGGCGCCTGCCGCGACGACCGTAGACCCGCCGTCCGTGGCTCGCCTCGGATCCGGCCACATCGATCGTGCCCGGGGTGAGCGGAAGCCCCGTCCCGATGGCTCGGCTGGCTGGCGGTCTCAGGGTTCCACGAAGCGGCTCACGACCCCCTCGGGGTCCATGCCGGTGAGGTAGCGCTGGAACATCCGGAAGTAGGCCAGCTCCTCCGGCGTGCGCAGCGGCGGATCGACCCGCCCACGTTCCTTCGCGAACTCCTCCTCACTGACCAGCGCGCCGTAGTGTTCACGGAGCACGTCACGGGCACCTGAACCCTGGCCGAACTGGGCCTTGCGACGCCACAGCAGCTCGTCCGGGAGCCAACCCTCGAAGGCCTTTCGGAGCAGCCACTTCTCGGCGCGGTCCTCGTGTGAGAGCTTCCATCGCGCGGGCAACGCCAGCCCGAGCTCGACGAGGTCGACGTCGAGGAACGGCAGCCGGGGCTCGAGCTCGTTGACGCCCGCGACGCGGTCGACGCGCTGCAGACCGCCCGCGTGGAGACCCTCGATCGTCTCGATCAGCGCGGCGTGCAGTTCCTCGTCCCCGGCGATGTCCCCGTAGTGGGAGTAGCCAGCGAACAACTCGTCGGCTCCCTCCCCGATCAGCACGACCTTGACGTGACGGGAGGCCAGCTTGGAGACCAGCAGGTTGGGGACCGAGCTGTGCACCAGCTGCGGGTCGAACGACTCGAGCACGCCGATCACCTCGGGTACCCAGTCGATCAGCTCGTCCTCGGTGTAGATGCGCTCGTAGTGGGCCGTGCCGAGAGCGGACGCGAGCTGCCGCGCCGCGGCGAGATCCTCGCTGTCGACCAGCCCGACCGAGAAGGTCGGTAGCCGCCATCCCTCCCGCTCGGCTACCCGCGCGGCGATCGCGGTGACCAGGCTCGAGTCCAGCCCGCCCGAGAGCAGCGTCCCGATCGGCACGTCGGCGGCCATGCACCGCTCGACGGCGGTCACCAGGCCGTCCCGGATCGCCGTGAAGACCTGCTCGGGGGGCTCGTCGGGCACGGGGCCCCGACCGACGATCCCATCCGCCACGGCGCTACGGCCGGTCGGCAACGCGTGGAACTGCTGCACCCCGTCCTCGGGTGTCCAGGTGTGACCGGGCGGGAACGGTGCAACGTCGTTGCGCCGGTGGGGGTCGAAGGCCTTGAGCTCGCTGGCGAACACGACGGTGTCCCCGTCATGGACCCAGTACAGCGGCGTGATACCGATCCGGTCACGAGCCGCGGTGAAGCTGCCGTCCTCGCCGGCTGCGGCGACCGCGAACATCCCCCACAAGCGGGTCAGCGCAGCCGGGCCATCGGCGGCCAGGAGGTGCAGGATCGTCTCGTGGTCGGAGCGGGTCCTGAACGTGTGGCCACGCTGCTCGAGGTCGCCACGCAGCCGCGAGTGGTTGTAGACCTCGCCGTCCCCGACGAGCCACAGGCCGCGCTCGGGATCGTGGAGGGGCTGTCCACCACCCTCGAGGTCGACGATCGCCAGGCGTCGGTGGCCCAGCCACGCGCCGCCGAGGTTCTGGTGTCCCTCGCCGTCGGGTCCACGGTGGGTGAGCCGGTCCAGCATCCGCAGGCCCTCCGCGGGGTCGAACGGGCCGTAGGCCGCGACGATCGCGGACATGGTGTCCTCCTCCTGGGCGGTCGCGCCCACTGCACCCAACGGCCCTCCACCATACTTCGTGGTTCGCCCCTGCTCCTGTCAGGTGTCGATGCGGCCGGTCTCGTGGGCCCAGATGGCGATCTCGACGCGGTTGCGTGCGTTGAGCTTGCGCATCAGGGCGGCCAGGTGCGTCTTGACGGTGCTGATGCTGATGTGG
>SKTG01000491.1 GCA_007118045.1 Nitriliruptoraceae bacterium | reverse complement strand
AGACGTCGATGCGGACGAACACCGCCCCGACCTGGATGGGCTCGCCGACGTCACCGATCAGCTCGACGACCGTGCCCGCGAACGGCGAAGGCACCGCGACGACCGCCTTCGCCGTCTCCACGTCGGCGACGGTCTGGTTCAGCTCGATGACGTCGCCGACCTCCACGTGCCACTCGACGATCTCGCCCTCCTCGAGCCCCTCCCCGAGGTCCGGCAGCTTGAAGTCCCGTACATCGCTCATGCTCTCTCCTTCGCGGCCGCTTCCCGCGCTGCGCGGTCACCGCCTCGGACACGCGCGTCGGCGGCGCCGACGACCGCGGGCCGGCTCAGTACGACAACGACCGTTCGAGACAGTCCAGGATCCGATCGACGTCCGGGAGCCAGTACTCCTCCAGCTTGGCCGGCGGGTACGGCGTGTCGAAGCCGGTCGCGCGCAGCACCGGTGCCTCGAGGTGGTAGAAGGCGCCCTCCTGGATCCGGGCGGCGACCTCCGCCCCCATGCCGAGCGTGCGCGACGCCTCGTGGACCACGATCGCCCGTCCGGTGCGTTGCACCGACGCGAGGATCGCCGGGGTGTCCAGCGGCGCCAGCGACCGCAGGTCGACGACCTCGAGGTACCAGCCCTCGTCGGCCGCGGCGTCCGCTGCCTCCAACGCCGTGCGCACCATGGGTCCGTAGCAGAACAGGCTCGCGTCGGTGCCCTCGCGCCGGACCACGGCTTGGGTGGCCGGCTCGGTCTCGACCGGCAGCTCGACGTCGGACTTCATCCAGTAGCGACGCTTCGGCTCGAGGAACACCACGGGGTCGTCGCTGCTGATCGCCGCACGCATCATCGAGTAGCCGTCCTCGGGTGTCCCGGGGGTGAGCACCTTCAGCCCCTGCGTGTGGACCCAGTAGGACTCGGGCGACTCCGAGTGGTGCTCGACGGCGCCGATACCGCCGCCGTAGGGGATGCGGATCGTGACCGGCAGCTTCACCGTCCCGCGCGAACGGTTCGGCATCTTGGCGAGGTGGCTGACGATCTGCTCGAAGGCTGGGTAGGTGAAGCCGTCGAACTGCATCTCCGCGATCGGTCGGTAGCCGTACATCGCCAGGCCGATGGCGGTCCCGACGATGCCCGACTCCGCCAGGGGCGTGTCGTAGCAGCGGCCCTCGCCGAACATCTCCTGCAGCCCGTCGGTGACCCGGAACACGCCACCGAGTCGGCCGACGTCCTCGCCGAACATGAGCACGCGCTCGTCGTCGGACATCGCGTCCTTGAGCGCCTGGTTGATCGCCTGCGCCAACGTGACCGCCATCAGGACCCCTCCCCCGCCGAATCGAGCTCCGCTCGCAGCTGCGCCGCCTGGTCCTCGAAGTGACCCTCGGGTTCGACGTAGACGTGCTCGAACAGCTCCATCGGGTCGCCGTGATCCGCGTCGTAGATGCCGTCACGCACGTAGGTGGCGAGCTCCTGCGCCTGCTCGTCGATCTCGCGTTCGAGCTCGTCGTCGTAGAGGTCGCGAGCGGTCAGGAAGTTCTTCATCCTCGCGATCGGATCGGTCTTGGCCGCCTCCTCCCGCTCCTCCTTCGTGCGGTAACGGGTCGGGTCGTCCGAGGTGGTGTGCGCCTCCATGCGGTAGGTCATCGCCTCGATGAAGGCCGGTCCCTCGCCGCGGCGCGCACGCTCGACGGCCCGTCGCGTGACCGCGTAGGTACCGAGCACGTCGTTGCCGTCGCAGCGCAGGCCGGGCATGCCGTAGCCGATCGCCTTGTGGGCGAGCGTCGGCGCCGCCGTCTGTCGGTCCAGTGGCACCGAGATGGCGTACTGGTTGTTCTGTACGAAGAAGACGACCGGAGCGTCGTTGACCCCCGCGAAGGTCATCGCCTCGTGCGGATCACCTTCCGAGGTGCCACCGTCGCCGTAGTAGGTCAGCGTCACGATCGATGCGCCGTCGAGCTTGGCCCCCATCGCGAAGCCGGTCGCGTGGAGGGCCTGCGTGCCGATCGGGATCGACATCAGCGCGAAATTGTGGGCGTACGGGTCGTGGTCGGACAGCCAGGTACCGCGGTACAGGTGCAGCAGGCCAGCCGCGTCCACCTGACGCACCAGGGCCGCACCGAGCTCGCGGTACGACGGGAAGATCCAGTCGTCGGCGCCCAGGGCGTAGGCGGAAGCGACCTGTGCCGCTTCCTGCCCGAGGCACGAGGCGTAGACGCCGAGTTGGCCCTGACGCTGCAGGTTGATGGCCTCACGGTCGACCTTGCGGGTCACCACCATGAGTCGGTACAGCTCGCGCAGCTGCTCGTCGTCGAGGTCGAGCGGGTGCTCCGGATCCTCGTGGTAGGAGCCGTCGGGGTCGAGCAGGCTCACCGGCTCGTCCGGTGGCAACCAGCCGTGTGGATCGCCAGGCGGCCCCTCGTCGCTGCTGTCGACTCCCGTCACGGTCCGACCCACCAGGTTCTCCTCGTCCGGCGCACGATCACCGGGGTGGCCGGCGGTGCGCGTCGCTGTCGTGACGTTGCGGTGGAGGGGCCCCCGGCCCACTCCCGAGCCCGAGGCATCGCCGGGGCCACGCGGTGCGTGGTCGCGACGACCTCCCGGCCCCCGCCCGAGGGGCGGGGTCTCCGCGCCGCCCGGTGAGGACCGCGGACCGCGAACGGTCCGCATCGCGTGACCCTAGTCCCCGAACCACCCCTGGTGCCCGGCTGACGGCGGCGGGCGCACCCCGACTAGGCTCGGCGGTGCCGAGGATGAGGGGAGTACCAACCATGCGAATCGTCGCCGGGTTCCTACGTTCGCCCGAGGGGCGGGCCGCCCTGCAACGCGCCATCGAAGAGACGCGGCTGCGCGACGGGGAACTGCTGGTCGTGCACTCCATGCGGGGCGGGGAGCGTGACGAGCTCGAGCAGGTCATCAGCTACCGCGAGGAGTTCGAGCGGCTCGAGACCCAACTCGCCGACGAGAGCGTGAACTACCGGCTCGTCGAGTACGCACGGGGCAACGCGCCGGCGGAGGACCTGCTGCAGGCCGCGAAGGACGAGGACGCCGACCTCATCGTGATCGGCATCCGCCGTCGGTCACCGGTCGGCAAGTTGATCCTGGGCTCGAACGCGCAGGACATCCTCCTCCACGCCGACGCCGCGGTGCTCGCGGTCAAGGCCGAGCCCGGCTCCGACTGAGCTCAGGCCGGTCCTTCTCGACCTCGCAGGACATCCTCCTCCACGCCGACGCCGCGGCGCTCGCGGTCAAGGCCGAGCCCGGCTCCGACTGAGCTCAGGCCGGTCCTTCTCGACCTCGCAGGACCGCCCGAACCGACGCTTGACGCCGCACGTGTACCGCGGTGGCCGCGATCTCAGTCCGAACCGCCGGGCTGGTGCTCGGCGGGGACCCCGGCGCCGATCGCGTGCACGCCACCGTCGACGTGCACGATCTCGCCGGTGGTCGCCGGGAGCCAGTCGGAGAGCAGGGCACAGACGGTGCGCGCGACGGGAGCGGGGTCACGCAGGTCCCAGCCGAGCGGCGCCCGCTCCTGCCAGACGGCGTCGAAGTCCCCGAACCCGTCGATCGAACGCGCCGCCATGGTGTGCAGCGGACCGGCGGAAACGAGGTTGCTGCGGATCCCGCGCGGGCCGAGGTCGCGGGCGAGGTAGCGGTTCGCGGCTTCGAGCCCGGCCTTGGCCACGCCCATCCAGTCGTAGCCCGGCCACGCCACCTGGGCGTCGAAGTCGAGCCCAACGACCGACCCGCCGTCGACCGCCAGCAGATCCGCGAACGCGGCCCCGAGCGCCGTGTAGCTGTACGTGGAGACGTGCAGCGCGGTGGCGACGTCCTCCCAGGGCGCGTCCAGGAACCCGCCGCCCAGGGTGGAAGCCGGGGCGAAGCCGATCGCGTGGACGAGACCGTCCAGCGCACCCCACCGCTGCTGCACGTCCTCGACCGCCGCCGCGATGTGCTCCGGCTGCTGCACGTCGAGCTCGAGGACGTCCGGCGGCTCGGCGAGCCGTTTGGCGGCCCGCTCCGTCAGCCGCATGCCGCGACCGAAGCCGGTCAGCACGAGCTGTGCACCCTGCTCCTGCGCGATCTGCGCGGTGAAGAAGGCGATCGAGCGGGGATCGAGCACCCCGGTGATCAGCAGACGCTTGCCGTCGAGCAACATGCTGGGCTCCTCAGTTCGGTTCGGGTTCGGAGGCGGGTGCGTCGTCGCCCCGCGACGGGACCGCGGCGGCCGTGCCGACGACCACGGCCATCGCCAGGCCGCCGTCGTGCGCAAGCGAACAGCTCAGCGTGGACCGTGCGCCGTCGAGCCACAGCTGCGGGGCCCCGGTCGGGCCGGTGCGCACCTCGACGGTGTGGAAGGGCATGCGCAGGTCGTCGAGCGCCTTGCGGGTGGCCTCCTTCGCCGCGAAGCGTGCGGCCAGCCGGGCCCGCTCGACCGGCGTGCCGGGCGCGACCCCACCTCGTCGCGCGTCGGCGATCTCCTCGGCGGTGAAGACCCGCTGCAGCAACCCCGGCCGGCGGTCGAGCGCGGCACCGAGCCGGTCGATGTCGACCAGGTCGCAGCCGGTCCGCAAGGTCTCCGGCCCGTTCACGAGCCGGTCGACGGCGGATCGTCGGCGCCGCCGTGCGCGGCCGAGAAGGTCTCCGCGAGCTCGGCACCGGCCAGCTCGCCGAGCGTTGCCTGCAACTGCATGTTGAAGGTCCGGCGCGACTTCGGCGTGGGCTCCGGGGGAGCCATGGCCTGGCCGAAGCGCACGGTCACACGCCCACCACGTGCCCGCGGCTTGTCGTCGACCGGCCACGCCTGCTCGATGCCGAGCACCGCCGCCGGGACGATCGGCGCCTGGGTCTCGGCGGCGATCCGCGCGATACCGCTACGCAGGCGGTGCACCCGGCCATCCCGGCTGCGTGAGCCCTCCGGGTAGACCGCGACGCAGCCACCCCCGCGGACCAGCTCCCGCAGGACGTCCAACGCGACGGCGTCGGCCTCGCCGCGCCGCAACGGGATCATGCCGAGCTTGGTCAGCTGTGGCCCCACGATCGGCGCGTGCGTGAGCTTCACGTCGCCGAGGAAGTGCACGGGGCGGCGGATCGCGGCGGCGATGGCGACCGAGTCCGCGTGGGACCGGTGCGTGGACGCAACGAGCACCGGCCCCTCGTCGGGGACGTGTTGGACCCCGTCGCTGGAGAGGCGCAGCCAGGCGGTGATCAGCGGCCGCAACACCAGGCGTGTCAGCGAACGGTCACCCGGCACCATCGGGGTGATCGGCGGTCGTCCCTCGTCGGACGATCCGTCAGGCCCCGGCGCTGCCGACGATGCGCTCACGCTGGGGTGAACACCAACGCGGCGTTCTGACCACCGAACCCCATCGAGGT
>SKTG01000339.1 GCA_007118045.1 Nitriliruptoraceae bacterium | reverse complement strand
GTTCGGCCCCATCAGCACCCCCGGCGTGGCCAGCGCATGGAGGCCGAGGAAGCCCGCTCCGGAGATGAAAGCGAGCGAGATGACCATGAGGCGGGCATCCCGTCGCCGCCGGGCCACCACCGTCACCGTGTAGCCGAGCGCCGTGGCGACGGCGGACGCTGCGAGCACGATCCAGAAGTGCGCCGGCTGGTTGTCCCATCGCAGGTCCAGGGCCGGCCACAGACGCAACACCGTCAGGAGGAGCAGCGGCGCGGTCACGGCGGCGACGGCCGCGATGACAGCGCCCCGGCCCAGCTGCCCGTGGGCCGGTCCGTCGCCTGGCATGGTGACGCCTCCTCGCACGGACGGGGCCCGCAACTGCTTCCCGACCGTGCCGATGACGAGGCTAACCAGAGCCGTGGCCACGGAGTGGGGTTCCAGCCCCAGACAGCCACGGGCGGGTCGCGGCGACGTGGTTGGTCGTTCCCCTGACGTCGCACGTCGCACGTCGCGCGAAGGGTGCTCTCCGTTACCGTGGTGCGTCGTGACCAACGGGGTCCGTCGACGCTCGCGTCGCCCGATGGTGGCGTACGGGGTGGTGACAGGGAGTACCGGTGCGCTTGGTCGATCTCGTCGCCGGGATGTCGCGGTTGGCCGACCTCGGCTTCGGGCTCCCACCGGGCGAGTCGCTGCGCTCGTCGGCGCTGGCGGTGACGCTGGCCCGGTCGCTGGACCTCCCCGACGAGGACGTGCGGGCTGGGCTGTACACGGGTCTGATGCTCCACGCCGGGTGCGTCGGCTTCGCGCACGAGACCGCGCAGCTGTACGGGGACGAGTTCACCGTCCAGATGGCTGCGGAGCGTGCCAACCGGGCCGACGCTCGTGACGTCGCCACGACGTTGGTGCCGAGGCTGCTGCGCGGCAGACCGGCCGGGGAGAAGGCCCGCTCGGCGGGGGCTCACCGACCGCGAGGTGGAGGTGCTGCGACTGGTCGCGGAGGGCTGCAGCAACCGGCGGATCCCGGAGCGAAACCGAACCGGTCGCAGCCGAACCGATCCAGCTGCTCGATGAGGTCCGAGTACCGCAGGCCAGCTGAACGAGGTCCCGCACCGGTCCTCCAGCCCCGCCGGGCGGTGGGGAAGGACGACCACGAGCAGGAGGCTGGGAGGACCTGCCGGTCCGGTACCGCCCCGTCGAGGTGCATCTGGGCCGGTGTCCGACGGTGCTCGGGCCAGTCCGGGCGACGGCGGCGAGAGCCGTGGCCGCATCGCGGCACCCCTTCGAAGGGGAGACGATGGGCCACGGACGTGACGGGCGCCCCGACCCCGATGGCCGGGGCGCCCACTGAGCACACGACCTCGGTCTCAGCAGTTGGCGCCGCTGAAGCTCCCGTCGCCGTTCGTGTGGGCGATGATCACGCCAGCAACAGCGCCGGGTCCTGCAACGGGCGCCACCGTGCCGATCGCGCCCTTCAGGTTCTGAACACCCTGGGCGACGCAAGCACCGTCGGCCGGCGGGGTTTCGACCTTCGCGAACGCGGGTCCTGCCATCAGGGACATGGCGAACGCGGCGCTTGCCGCGGTAGCAAGGATGCGCTTCATGAGTGACTCCCAGATCGTCCGGACACGTGTGGGCCGGCTGGCCGACACATCACGCTTCGTCGCGATGGCCAGGAAGGATCGCCCGTTCGCGCTACTCGGGGTACCCGCGTCCGCCTCGGCTACGAGCCGCGTGCGCGACAGCCGGCCATGTGGGGCGTTCCTCGCCGTGGGTGGTGTCGTCACCGGGGCCGGGGTAGACCCAGGTCTCCTCGGGGAGCCGACCGAGAACAGCTTGCGGTAGCGCGGGCGAGCCGGCATCGCGTGGATCACCAGGAGCCCTCCGGCTGCCTCGGCGACACCCACGTCGAGGAGCCGCCCCTTGCGTCAACCCGAGCCGTGGCTGCGCGGGGCCGCGGCGGTGGTCTCACCGGCCGCGGGCGACGATGCGACCGCCAGCAGTCGCTGCAGGGTGTCGACCAGTCGTTCACGGTCATCCGCGCTCAAGCCGTCGAAGGATCCCTGGGCCCGCTCGTCGAACCCAGCGATAACCTGCTCGAGCACCTCACGACCGGGCTCGCCGAGGAACACCAGGACCCGACGTCGATCGAGCGGGTCGCCGCGTCGGTAGACGAGCGTCCGGGCCACCAGTCCGTCGACGGCGCGGGTCACCGTGGGCGCTGGTAGACCCAGTTGCTCGGTGATCCACCCCATCCGCCTGCCGTGGCCGTCAGCGAGCAGGCGAAGCAGTTGCCACTGCTCCCGCGCCAAGCCGGCCTCCTTGAGGACCGGGTCCACGGTCGCCGAGACAAGCCGATCGACGTCCCCCATAATGCGGAGAAGCTGCTCGGAAACAAGGGTCGTCATGGCCGAGGTTCCTTGGATCCCCCAAGCGGAGACGGGAGCGGTTCGAGGTGGCGGTGCCCGCGCCGGCGCGGGCTCGGAACGGGGGCTAGTGTACGCCTCGGAGGTGCTCGAACCCGGTGACCAGCACCGGGCGGACACGGTGGCCATCGGGCTCGTGATCCCGATGCACGGGCCAGCCGGCCTGTTCGGCCTGTCCTGCCTGGCCTGCGCGGTCCTGGCGGCGGAGGGATGGAACGCCGCCGGGGGCATGCTCGGCAGACGCATCCGGCTGTCACCGATCGATGGAGCCGGAGAGGCGACCGACGTCGGGGAGCGGGTCACCGCTGCCGTTCGCCACGAACGCCTCGACGCCGTGGTCGGCTGGCACCTCTCGCACGTGCGGCGAGCGATCATCGAACGTCTCCCACGACAGGTGCCCTACGTCTACAGCGCCTTGTACGAGGGCGGCGAACCGAACTCCGAGGTCCTGCTGCTCGGCGAGACCCCGGGGCGCCAGATCGCGCCGGCGATGCGCTGGCTGGCCCGGGAGCTCGGCATCCACCGGTGGGCGCTCGTCGGCGACGACTACCTGTGGCCCCGCGGGTCGGCCCGGGCGACCCGCAGCTTCGCGCACGACCTCTGCCTCGACATCGTCGAAGAGGTCTACGTGCCCTTGGGCCAGACCGACTACACCGAGGTGCTCGACCGGCTCGGCCGGAGCACGGCACAGGGCGTGTTGATGCTGCTCGTCGGCCAGGACGCGGTCCACTTCAACCGAGCCTTCGCGGCCGCCGGCCTCGATGAGCGCCTCATCCGGCTCAGCTCCCTGATGGACGAGAACATGCTGCTCGCCAGCGGCGCGGAGGCGACCGACGGCCTCTTCTCCTCCGCGGCGTACTTCGACTCGCTCGCCACCGAGGACGCCCTGCAACTGGTGGGTGACTACTCGGCCCGCTTCGGAGCGGAGGCTCCGGTCCTCAACAGCATGGGCGAGTCCTGCTACGAGGCGGTCACCCTGCTGGCGACGATGGTCCAGGAGGCGGGCTCGGTGCGGGCCGAGGATCTGCTCCGCACCGCTGGGGCCGGGGCCGTCGGGTACCAGGGGCCCCGTGGTGCGACCCACCTCCACGGTCGACAGGCCATCCAGCCGGTGCATCTCGCCCGGGCTGACGGGCTCACCTTCGAGATCCTCGTCCAGCTCTGAACGCGCACGGGTCGGCCTTGACGGGCCGTGAGCGCGAGGTATATTTCAGGTCCGGAACATTTCCGGCGTCGTCTGAAAGCTCGGCTCCGATGGAGGGAGACCGGAGTCGGGCCAGGCGTCGGCCCCGACGGGGGTGGTGGGAGACCGTGGCGACCTACGAGTACCGATGCCACCGGTGCGGTCCCTTCGAGACCGTTCGTCCCATGGGTGCGGCCGCACCTTCGGAACGCTGCTTCACCTGCGGGGCACAGGCCCGACGCGTCTACTCGCCCCCGCGTGTGAACCGGACCCCGCGCGCCGTCGCCGAAGCCGTGACGCGGGCCGAGCGTTCACGTGACGAGCCCGAGGTCGTCACGCGTGTGCCGCCCGGGCCGAGGCCGCCGGCGGCGCACGGCACGGATCCGCGCCACCGAGGGCTGCCGCGCAGGTGACCACCCGCGGATGAGGATCGGAACGCTCGGTCGTCGAAGCATCCAGGAGCAACCTCACGGATCGAAAGGAGCGAGCCATGCCAGACGTCGCCTTCGCGATCGACTACTCGCGATCGATGTTCGACCAGGACATCCCGGGGCACAACCGATGGCATCCCGACATCCCGATCGCCTCGGAGGTCTCCCCGGGCGACGAGTTCCGGGTCGAGTGTCTCGATTGGACCGACGGGCAGGTCGTGGACGATGATTCGGCGAACGACATCCGCGACATGGTGCTCGAGCGGTGCCACGTGCTCAGCGGACCCGTGGGTATCCGGGGGGCGGAGCCTGGCGATCTGCTCGTGGTCGACATCCTGGACCTCGGCCCGATCCCTCAGCCACGCGGTGACCTCCCCGGTCAGGGTTGGGGCTACACGGGCATCTTCTCCAAGGTCAACGGAGGCGGGTTCCTCACCGACGTCTTCCCGGACGCGTACAAGACCATCTGGGACATCCACGGTCATCAGGTGACGAGCCGTCACATCCCAGGGGTCCGCTACACGGGCATCACCCACCCGGGCCTGTTCGGGACCGCACCGTCCGCGGAACTGCTGGCTCGCTGGAACGAGCGGGAACGGGCGCTGATATCCCGTGACCCTGACCGTGTCCCACCACTGGCGTTGCCACCCGAGGAGGCCGAGGCCCTGGCGGGTTCGCTGTCCGCCGGCAGCACCGAGTTCAACCAGGTGGCCCAGGAAGGGGCGCGGACCATCCCACCGCGGGAGAACGGCGGCAACCACGACATCAAGAACTTCTCGCGTGGCTCGCGGGTGTTGTACCCGGTGCACGTGCCCGGTGCGAAGTTCTCCGGCGGAGACCTCCACTTCAGCCAGGGCGACGGCGAGATCACCTTCTGCGGCGCGATCGAGATCGGCGGCTACATCGACTTCGGGGTCGACCTGATCAAGGGCGGCATGGAGAAGTACGGGGTGACCACCGACCCCGTCTTCATGCCGGGCAACATGGAACCGCGCTACTCGGAGTTCATCTCCTTCTGCGGCACGTCCGTGGAGCACGGTTCGAACACCCAGCAGTACCTCGACGCCACGCTCGCGTTCCGCAACGCCTGCCTGAACGCCATCGAGTACCTCAAGAAGTTCGGTTACACGGGGGAGCAGGCCTACACGATCATCGGGACCGCGCCGGTCGAAGGTCGAGTCAGCGCGGTGGTCGATATCCCGAACGCCTCGTGCTCGCTCTACATCCCGACCGAGATCTTCGACATCGACGTCCGGCCGACCGCGGACGGCCCGACGCGGGTGGACAGGGGACAGGTGGCGGTGAGTTCCTGAGCGACACGGATCCCTGCTGGGACGGGGACGCAGCGACACCGCGACGCGGCTGG
>SKTG01000238.1 GCA_007118045.1 Nitriliruptoraceae bacterium | reverse complement strand
GGGCTCGCCGGGATGGGCACATCCGCGCTGCTCGGCGCTGTCGCTGCGCAGGCGCGATCGCGCGGCATCCACGTGGTCCATCTGGACTGCCGCCTCGTGCAGCCGACGCCCACGGCGGTCGCTGAAGCCATCGGTGAGCACTCGGGTTCCGGGGCGACAACGCGCGCCGATCTCATCGATCAGCTGAGCCGCGCAACTCGCACCGTCGTACTGCTGGACCATTGGGAGGCGTTCCGGCTGCTCGACGCCTGGTTCCGCCTGGAGGTGGTTCCGCACCTGCCCCCGAACGTCTCGCTGATCGCCGGCGGCCAGTACCCGCCCACGAGCGGGTGGCGAGCCTCGATCGATCCATCGGCTCCGGTGCGCAGTCTGGTCCTCGGTCCGCTCTCGCGAGAGGACAGCCTCCGGCTGGTAGCGCAACAGGGCGTGACGGGGCCTGCCGCCGAGCAGCTCTACCGACTCACCCGTGGCCTCCCACTCGCCCTGCGCCTGGCGGCGGAAGCGACACGAGGGTCGTTGAATCCCGACCTCGCTGCCGCGGCGCTCCCCGAGGTCGTCACGGTGATCACCGAGATGTACCTCGATCCGCTCGAGCCGGAGCTCCAGGCAGCGGTCGAGGCGCTCTCCGTCGTGCGCCGAGGGACGATGAACCTGCTCACCGCGATGATGCCCGGGGCCGAGGCAGCGTTGCTGGCCCAGCTGGCGAAGCTGCCTTTCGTGCAGGTCTCGATCGACGGATGGGCGCTGCACGAGGCGGTCAGGGGGCCCGTCGCGATGGCCCTGCAGGGTGTCGATCCCGCGCGGTACGCCGCCTATCGGCAGGCGGCGTGGCGGGTCATCGATCGGGAACTCGCGACCGCGCGTTCGTCCGAACTCTGGCGCTACACCGCGGACCTGCTCTACCTCATCGATCATCCCCTGGTACGTGAGGCCTTCTTCCCCTCGTCGGCTCCACAGCACGCGGTCGAGCCAGCCACGCGAGCCGATCTCGATGACGTCATCGGCATCGGCGGCGCCCACCTATCCCCGGGACGGGCCGCCACGGTGGCCGCGGCGGCGAGGGCGTTCCCGGACCAGTTGAGGGTGGCGCGCAGCGGGCCTGAACGAGTAGCCGGCTTCCTGCTCCCGCTGGAGCGAGTCTCGCTGAGAAGCGTGCCACTCGAGGGTGATCCGATCTCGGCTGCCGTGCGCGGACACCTCCGACGGCGTCCGCCACCGCCGCAGCAGGAGGTCCTCGTCCTGCTCGCAGCACTCGCCCGGACGTCGGGGGAGGCGCCGAGCGAGGTGACCGCCGCACTCTGGCTCGATATCAAGCGCACCTACCTCGATCGCCGCGATCGATTGCGCCGGGTGTACGCCGTCGTCTCCGAGCTGGAGGGGTTCCTCGCCGCAGCGCGACCATTGGGATTCGAGCAGGCCGGCGACCCGGTGACGGTCGACGGCGAGGACTGCCACGTGACCGTCCTGGATTTCGGCCCCACGTGTGTCGACGGGTGGCTTTCACGGCTCGCCCGAGGGCAGGTCGGCGAGCAGACCGCTGCACTGAGGCTCGACCGCCAGCTGCGGACGGTCAGGACCGATGACGGCCGGGTCGTCCCGCTCTCACCGCTCGAGTTCGGCCTCCTCGAGCACCTGATCGACCTCGACGGCAGTCCTGCCTCGCGCGCGGCGCTGATCCGTGCCGTCTGGGGCCACTCCTACACCGGAGGCAGCAACGTCGTCGATGCGGTGGTCCGGACGCTGCGTCGTAAGCTCGGGCTAGCGGCAGATGCCGTGGCGACGGTCCGGGGCGTCGGGTACCGCTTCGACGGTACGGCGGCATCGATCCATGGATGAAGCCCACGCGAGCCGTTCCCTCCCCGCGGTCGCCGGGCTCTCCCGCCCCAGGCCGGTGTGCTCCACCGCCGACCGGTGCCACCGACCACCTCCCAGGAACCGCACGGGTCGATGGATGTGACGCCCTAGCCACGGCTTCGTCCGACTCGCTGCCGAGCCTGACGCCGAGGTGCACGGCTCCCTGCGGCCTCCCTCACGTGGGTTCTCATCATCCTCTCATCAGATGTGCGCTCGAGAGAGCCAGGCTACTGGTGTGAGGGCGAGGCTTTCCCTGATGCCGTTCGTCAGCAAGGCCGTGTCACCCCGGCAGGGACGCGTGGCCCTCCCACGGTGACTGCGTCGCAGCCACCGCGCCCAACGCAGCTCATCCGAAGGAGAACGTCGATGAACCCCCTGTACGACACCTCGCTCGTCGCTGAGCACGAGCCCACCGACCAGCTGACCCGTGTCACGGACCCGACGGCACCGACCGCGTTCGATCACGGGTTGGTCAGCCGCTTCAACGCCTGGTTCTTCTCCACGTTCGACCGCTACATCAACGCCATCGCCGGTCGGCACAAGCAGGCCGCTTTCACCGGCATCGACAGCGACGCTGTCGTGGAGCTCGGTGCTGGGGTGGGAGCCAACCTCGGCTACCTGCCGGCGGGAACGCGGCTGATAGCGATCGAACCGAGCCTGCAGATGCACGAGCGTCTGCGAGCTCGCGCCGAGCAGGCCGGGGTCGATCTCGAGCTGATCGCTCAGGGTGCGGAGTCACTGCCCCTCGAGGACGGATCCTACGACGAGGTGATCTGCTCACTGGTCCTGTGCACGGTCGGCGATCCCGATCGGGTGCTCGCCGAGGTGCGCCGGATCCTGCGTCCGGGAGGCCGGTTCCGGTTCGTCGAGCACGTCGCCGCACCCGACTGGAGCCCACGCCGCTGGTTGCAAGGGGCCCTCCGCCGCCCGTGGAAGTGGTTGTTCGAGGGGTGCACGCTGGACCGTGACACCGCCAGCCGGATCCGCGCCGCGGGCTTCACTGACGTGCAGCTGAGTCACGAGCGTTTCCACCGGTCGCTGTTCGTACCCGTCAACACGACCATCTCAGGAGTGGCGACGCGATGATCGAACGCCGCCTGCGGACGACCACCGACGGATGTGACACTGGACCGTCGCCGCGCGTGGTCGTCCGTGGGGGCTGCCCGGAGCTGCCCGGAGCATGGGCGGACGCCGAAGCTCCCGCACGCGTCCTCGTCCGAGGCGGTGGTCGCTGCAGCGGACCTCGCGTGTGCCCAGATCGCCATGCCATCGACGGCTCGCGTCGCGGCCATCGATACCGACCGGCCGCGGACACGATCGAGGCCGTAGTGCACAATCGGATGAAGCTCGTGAGCGGCAGGAGCGAGAGCCGATCCCCGCCGGTCCGGCCCTCCCGAGCTCGCGCCTCAGGGAGGTGGACCGCGGTGCGAAGTGAGAGTCGTGGGGCGGAGGGCCGTGCTCGCGCGAACGCCCGGCAGCGTCGCACCTACGCCAAGGAGGCCGCCACGTACGACGACGATCCGTGGGAGCGGCGGCTCCTCGGCACCGAGCATCGGGCCTGGTGCTGCTCCCAGGCGCTCGGCAACACCCTCGAGGTGGCGATCGGGACCGGCCTGAACCTCCCGCACTACCCGTCGGATGTCCGGCTCACCGGCATCGACCTGACACCCGAGATGCTGGAACGTGCACGGGCCAGGGCAGCCTCGCTCGAGCGACGCGTCACGCTGCAGGAAGGCGATGCCCACGACCTGCCGTTCGCCGACGGCACGTTCGACACGGTCGTCTGCACCTACGCGCTGTGCTCGATCCCGGACGACGTTCGCGCGCTCCGGGAGATGATGAGGGTGCTCCGACCAGGCGGCTCTCTCATCCTCCTCGACCACACCGCCAGCACGGTCCGCCTCCTGTCCTGGCTGCAGCGGGCATTGGAAGCCGTCAGCCGTCCGCTCAAGGGCGAGCATTGGACGCGCCGGCCGATGCCGCGCGTCCAGGCGGCCGGGTTCGCCATCCGTGCACACGATCGGCTGCGGGCCGGCGTCGTCGAGCGGTTGGTCGCGGTCAAGCCGGACACCGAGCCCGGTACCGAGCAGCGAGCGGGAGGGGAGCCCTTCGAAGCAGCGAGGTGAGGGGCCATGTCACGGCTCGGGCACCTGCGTCGTCGGATGGGGGAGATCGCTTCGGAGAGCTCCCGGGGTGCCGGGAGAGGAGGACCACGATGAACCCGCGACGTGTGGTCGTCGTCGGCGCCGGACTGGCCGGCCTGACCGCCGGCCTGCGACTGGCCCGGATGGACGTCCCGGTGACCGTGCTCGACGGGAGCCGCCGACCCGGCGGCCGTGCTCGTTCGACCCAGCGGGAGGGGTTCGCGCTGAACCTGGGACCGCACGGGCTCGCCACCCGCGGGCCGGGTACGGCGATCCTGGAGGAGCTCGGCGTCGGTCTGCCCGGCGGGAGCCCCGCGGTCCATCGTGCGAAGCTGCTGCTGGGCGGCCACCTGGTGGGGCCGCTGGACCGCCGCGCCGGCGCCGGCGGGCTGCGCACCTCGGTGGGTCTCGTCCGGCTCGCGGCCCGGGCCCGGACCGGCGACCCGGAGGGGTCGGTCCGCTCCTGGATCGACGCCAACGTGCGTGACCAGCGGGCACGCGACACCGCCACCGTGCTCGCCCGCCTCGCGACCTACGCGGACTCCCTCGACGAGCAGGCCGCTGACGTCATGGCCGAGGCGATCCGGGGTGGTGGTGTGCGCTACCTGGACGGTGGCTGGGGTGGCCTGGTCGAACGCCTGCAGGACGCCGCGGTCCTGGCGGGCGCGGAGCTGCTCACGGGCGTCGCGGTCCGCGCCGTCCGCTCGACGCAGGCCGGGTGGCGCGTCGTGCTCCGCGACGGAACCGAGTGGGCCGCCGCGGCCGTGATCATCGCCGCGGGCGGCCCCGCCCACGCGGCGCAGATGCTGGAAGGTGTGGCGGGGGAGGTCCTCGCGGGCTGGGCGTCGCGCGCCGTGCCGGTGCGTATGGCCGCCCTCGACGTGGCGCTGGCACGCCGGCCCGCGGGACCGTCCCTCGTGCTGGGCATCGACGAGCCGCTGTACCTGTCGGTCCAGTCCGACGCCAGCCGGGTCGCCCCCGAGGGCGGCGCCGTGATCCAGGTCGCCCGGTTCCTCCCGCTCGGATGCCACGCGCCGGCGGAGACACGGACGCGACTCGAGACGCTGCTCGACCAGGGCGCGGCGGGCTGGCGCGACGAGGTGGTGCACGCCCGGTACCTGCCCGACCTCACGGTCACGCACGACGGCGGCCACGTCGCGACGGGCGGGCGCCGGGGGCGTCCAGGGCCGACGGTCCCCGGCGCGCCGGGCCTGTACGTCGCCGGCGACTGGGTCGGGACCCGTGGCACGTTGTCACAGGCGAGCATCTCCAGCGCCGCGGAGGCCGCCACGGCCGCCGGCGGCGACCTGGCGGTCTCGCCCCGTCGGCACGCCCCGGAAGGCCAGCCAACGTGAGCACGACCACCACCGAGGAGGCGACCCGCGAGCACCGCCAGGAGCTGCTGGCGCTCGCCTACCGCCTGCTCGGCACGGTCAGCGAGGCGGAGGACGCCGTGCAGGAGGCCTACCTGCGGCTCGAACGGCACGGCACCGAGGGCATCGACAACGTCGGCGGCTGGCTCAACCGGACCACGTCCCGCATCTGTTACGACCGGCTCACGTCGGCGCGAGCCCGCCGGGAGGTCTACGTGGGACCCTGGCTGCCCGAACCGCTCGTCACCGACGGGACGACGGACGACCCCGTCGAGCTGGCCGAGTCCGTCTCGATGGCCTTCCTCGTCGTGCTCGAGTCGCTGAGCCCGGCCGAACGCGTCGCCTTCCTCCTCCACGACGTCTTCGGCTACGACCACGCGGAGCTCGCCGCCATCCTCGACCGCTCCGAGCCCGCCTGCCGGCAGCTGGTCTCCCGTGCCCGCAAGCACGTGCAGGCCCGACGCCCGCGGTTCGAACCCGACGCGGGTGCCCGCGCTCGGGTGGCCGACCGGTTCCTGACCGCCTGCCGGACCGGTGACCTCGAGGCGTTGCTCGCCACCCTCGCACCCGACGTCGTGCTGCGCTCCGATGGTGGTGGCAAGGTGTCGGCCGCTCGCCGTCCGGTCGAAGGTGCTGACCGCGTCGCGCGTTTCCTCGAGGGCCTGGCGCGCCAGGCACCAGCGGATGTCGTGCTCGAACCACGCTGGATCAACGGCACACCAGGCGTCGTGATCGGGACCAGCGACGGCACGATCGTCGTCGTGTTCGTGCTCGATGTCGCCGACGACACGATCCGCAGCATCGCTGCGATCCGCAACCCGGACAAGCTCACCCACCTCGCGCCGATCGCCGCCAGCTGAGCCGGATCAGGTGATCGCGCAAGACCAGCTGGACCATCGGCACCGCTCCGAGCTTGCACCCGTCACGAGTTGACGGTCCCGGACGTCACGCAGGCTCGTGCTCCGACGTCATCCACGTCCGGTCACCGACGTCGGCCGGTCGGAGGGACGGTCGCCTCCGTATCGGCCGGAGAGCTTCTCTCGAGCGTGCGGGTCGTGAGCGGACAGGATGACGAGGCCCGGGTTGTTGGCTCGCAGCGCACGCACCTTCGCGTAGGTGCGACGTAGCTGGTCGGCGTCGCCGACGGCCGGGACCTGATCGCGGTCGAGGAGCCGTTCGTCGTAGGTCAGGTCCCCGACGAGCAGCAGCGCCGGTGCGGCGCGTCGCCGCACGAGCATCGAGACCGACCCTGGCAGGTGACCAGGGGTCGGCAGCACGATCATCGACCCGTCGCCCATCAGGTCGAACGCTTCGCTGAACGGCGCGAGTGAGGGGTCGTGGGTCGGCCCGAAGGGGATCATGTGCCATCTCGCGCCCGGGATCTCGATGCGATCGCGGAAGACCGTCTGGCGCTCGGGATGGTCGCGGCCCCGCATGTAGGCGAACCCCTCTTCACCGGCGTACAGCTCCGCCTCGGGGATGTGGGTGATCCCACCGACGTGGTCGGAGTGCAGGTGGGAGATGACGGCCTTGCGGACCTGGCTGGCCGAGTAGCCGACACGCTCGAGCTGCACGGGCAGGGTGTCCTCGGGACCTATACGGATGTCACGGAAGATGTGCCGGTAGAAGAACGCGGTGATGCGGTCGGGGTAGTAGTCCGGGTCGGTGACCACGGCCCGGTCCTGGCCGGTGTCGAACAGCACCAGGCCGTCCTGGTGGTCGATGACGTACACGTTGATGGGCAGGCGGACCCAGCGGCGGCCGAAGAAGATCCACAACAGCTCGGGCTTACGTGTGCCGAACACGTGCTCGTGGTGGACCTCACCGTCCCCGGTGGTGACCACCGAGACTGCTTTGACCGCATCGGTTCTCAGCATCATGCATCTTCTCCCTAGACGTGCCCCGCACCGCGGGTGGTCTCGCGCGCCTCGGGGCTCGGGGACCGTTCGAGGAGGATCCCGGCGATGGCGCCGGGTTCGCTGACCATGGCGTCGTGGCAGGTGTCGATCTCGATCAGCTCGTCCACACCGCCGAGGTTCTCGATGCAGGCCCGCTGTTTGCGGGGTGGGTTCGAACGGTCGCGCAGCGGCAGGATCCAGGTGCGGGGCACCGAGGTCGGCAGCTCGGCCCGGCTCACGGGCTCGTGGAACAGCCCGGGCGCTTCGGCGACCAGCTGCGCGTAGACCTGCTCGCGTTGATCACGGCTCATGCCGTTGCAGAAGAACGCGCGGGCGATCGTGCGTGGCGGAGGACGTCGGGGAACGTCGCGACGAAGCAGCTTCGCGATCATCCAGCGTGTCGGCTGGGGTATGAGGGCGAGGTTCGACCTGCCTTCGGGCGGGATGACCGCAGCGAGCAGCACGAGCCGAGCGACACGGTCCACGCCGAGCTCGGCGACGACCCCTGGCGCGATGAGACCACCCAGGGAATGGGCCACGACCACGACCTCGTCGAGCCCGGCGCGGTCGATCTGCTCGACCACGCTGGCGACACATCCCTCGATCGTCACCGACCGCAGGTCGCCCGGCGTGGTCCCTCGGCCGGGGAGATCGACGGCGAGCCTCGGCACGCCCGGAGCCTGGCGTTCGAGTTCATCGAGGGTCGGTGTCCAGCACGCCGCCGTGTGGAACGCGCCGTGGATGAGCACGAGGCCGGGCCTGCGTCCGCCCCGGTTCACCATGCACCCCGCTCCTCGTGGTCATGCTTCCCGTAGGTCGCGTCGTCGGAACGCCATCAGCCCGACGGCGGCGGCAACCACGCCCACGAGGACCATCACGAAAGCGGCGCCGAGGTCCATGTCGACGGCCGGCACGGAGGCGAGGTGTCGGAAGGGGCTCAGCTCGAGCACCCAGCCGGGTAGATCGAGCAGGCCGCCGACGAAGTCGAGCGTGAAGGCGGCGACCACCAGCCCGTAGGTGAGTGGGACGACCAGGCGTGGCACCAGCCCGAACAGGCCGGTCCCGACGCCCAGGACCAGCAGGGCCACGGGCACCACGTTGAGGCCGGCGAGCAGGCCCTCGACGAACGTGATCGGGACGTCGACCACGACGGTGGCGACGAAGGAGAGGAGGCCCGCCACCACCGAGATCGCCACGACGGCCACGGCCACGGTCAGCACGCGGGTGATCAGCCACCGCACCCGACCGACCGGGCGCGCGAGCAGGTGTTCGATGCGCCAGGTGGCCTCGTCCTCGCGGAT
This sequence comes from Nitriliruptoraceae bacterium, assembly GCA_007118045.1. Taxonomy (GTDB): domain Bacteria; phylum Actinomycetota; class Nitriliruptoria; order Nitriliruptorales; family Nitriliruptoraceae; genus SKTG01. The sequence continues at coordinate 8,929 of SKTG01000238.1, read as the reverse complement.
GGCGGCCAGCTGTCCCGCGACGAACACCGCCACCAGCAGCGCGACGAACATCGACATGATCCAGGCGACGATGCCCGCCGGGGTGTCGAGCCCGACGATGCCCATCTGCTCCACGACCGCGATGGTGGCCGGCAGCGCCGCGGCGGCTTCGGCGAAATCGCGGGACAGGAGGCCGAACGCCGCCGCGACGAGACCCACGATCAGCCCCCAGGTCCGTGCCGGCCCTGCCGTGAGCTGCACGGCCAGTCCGAGTTGCCCGCCGATCGGGCGGGGTGGCCGTCGCGGTGCGTCCACCTCCCCGCCGAGAAGCCCGGCGTGGAGGTCGCGACGGGCCGTCAGGAAGCAGACGGCGAGCAGCGCGGCCAACAGCAGCCCGAAGCCGAGGAACACCTGGCTCCGTGCCTGATCGACCTCGTGGAGGAACCCGATCCACCCGAAGGGGGTGGTCCACCACATCCAGTCCGGGGTCGCGCTCCCGGCGGCCAGCACCCGCAAGGCGAGGGCGATCCCGAGGGCGCTTCCCACGATGCCAGTCGCACGGCGCCGTGAGGCGACCAACTGGGAGCTCAGCGCTGCTCCGGTCGCGAACGTCGCCGTCAGCAACGCGATCGCCCCGCCCGTCGCCCAGGAGGTGGCTACGTCCATCCCTCCGGCCGTGTGACCGAGTCCGATGGCGAGCATGAACACGAGGTGGGTGGTGAAGAGCGCAGCCAGCGCGGAGGCCAACAGGCCCCGTGGGCCGATCGCGCCGGCACGCAACGTCTCGACGTGGCCCGCCTCCTCGGCGCCTCGAAGCAGTCTGACGGCGGCCAGCATCCCCCAGACCGCGGCAAGGATCCCGAACATGCCCCAGCGCGACAGGGTCAACCCCTCGACGGTGTGAGGCGCGACGTAGCGGCCCGCGAGTGCCTCGAACGCGGGGATACCCACCATCTCCGAAAGCGCCTGCAACTCCTCCTCGCTGCCGTGACGCAGGTCGAAGGTCGCCGCCACACCCCACGTGATGCCGGCGAGCCCGACGATCCAGGCGATGGCGCCGTTCCGGAGCAGCCGGAGGTGATGGAGGTACGTGTGCCACCACACGTCCGCCGACGAGCGGGGCTCGATCGTTCCCTCACCGCGGTCGTCTGGCGTGAACGGGGCGGCGCCACGGTCCCGCTCGGGGGTCCTGGTGGCCATGTGGATCCTCCCGTCACCGAGTGATCCAGTCGCTGTGGTCAGCCGGCCGCGTCCGCTGGGACGTCGCCGGCCTCGTCGTAGAAGGCGTGGAAGAGCTCCTCGAGCGAGGGTTCCCGCATCTGGATTGAGGGCACGTGCGCCTCCGCCAGGGCCTTGAGCAGCGGATCGGTCGAACCCGACACCTGCAGACGGATCACCCCGTCCCGCACGTGCACGTCCTCGACGCCGGCGACGCCGTCCAGCCGCGGTGGGTCACCGACGTAGGTGGCTTCCACGGTGTTCGCGTGCAGGTGGCGTAGTGCGGCGAGCGTGCCCTCCTCGACCAGGACGCCGTTGCGAAGCACCGCCACCCGGTCGCAGACCGCCTCCACCTCGCTGAGGATGTGCGAGGACAACAGGATGGTCTGGCCGGCCGCCTTGGCGAAGCGCAGACGGTCCTGGAAGGTCGCTTCCATCAGCGGGTCCAGCCCCGCCGACGGCTCGTCCATCACCAGCAGCGGTGCGCGGGTCATCAGCGCGGCGATCACCGCGATCTTCTGCCGGTTCCCCTTCGAGTACGACCGACCGCGCTTCGACGGATCGAAGTTGAAGCGCTCGATGAGCTCGTCCCGGTAGGCGGCGTCGTACCCGCCCGAGACGGTGCCGAGCAGGTCCAGGATCTGGCCGCCGGTCAACTGCGGCCAGACGTGGAACTCGCCCGGGATGAAGGCGAGCTCGGCGTGAGCCGCTACGGGATCGGTCCACGCATCGATGCCCACGACCTCCGCCCGACCACTCGTGGGCCGGATCAGGCCCAGCAGCACCCGCAACGCGGTCGTCTTGCCCGCCCCGTTCGGGCCGAGCAGTCCCACGATCTCGCCCTCGCCCACCTCCAGGCTGAGTCGATCGAGGGCCACCACTTCCCCGAAGTGCTTCGAGGTCTCGACGAACCGGACCACGGGAGCCTCGGAACCCATGACACGTCCTGTCGCTGCTCGTTGCCGCCGCTCGTTGCTGGTCACTCATCGAGCATCCGGGACGGCGCCGGAGACCGCTAGGGGCCAAGGACGGTTCCCGTCGGGACCGCGCTTCCCGTCGGGTCGCTCGACGCTCCAACGAGGAGACCGGTGGCCGCCACCGGCGCAGCTGCTATCGAACGAACACGGTCCCGTCTCGCTTGACGAGCACACCGCGACCCAGCGGCAGGACACGTGTCAACAGCCGATAGCCGGCGTCCATCCCGGGGATCTTCGCGAAGACGCCCCGCGGACCTCGCGTCATCCGGCCACTGGCGACGTCGTACTTGGCGCCGTGCCACGGACAGACCAGGCAACCCTCCCCATCGATCGACCCGTCGGCGAGATCGGCACCGAGGTGCCGACAACGCCGGGTGACCGCGAACAGCTCGTCGGCCGAGTTGCCCACCGCGTAGCGCCCGGCGCCACGAACGACCCCCGGTGCGAGATCAGCTTCGGGCCCGACCTCGATCTCCCGTGCCATGACTCCTCCTACCGGTCACGTCACCGTAGCCAACCGTGCCCTGACTCCGAGGAGCCGCCGGCGCTCCGACGATGGTACCGGCAGGGTCGGCCCGCACAGGGACGGCTCGGGCGTCATCGAGGCGGTGGTGCGACCATCTCGTCAGCTCGGGGACACACCACCCGGTCGCCTCAGCCGCCAGGGCTTTGCCCCTGGTTGATGTTGGACCCGTCGTCCATCGCTCCCGCATCGCTGGTCCTGCCTGTTCATCGGGTGTGCTCGACGCTCCTCGTCGCCGCACGAGTCGTACGTGACGCACCGCCCGCCGACATCACTCGAAGGTCGCGACGTGCCCCGACGGGGTCGCAGCCGAAAGTGCAACCAGGCCCTGGGCAGGACCCGCAGCGCGTGGCGGCGCAGCCCACACGGATCGGTGAGCACGGGTGGGCACGGCAGCACCCCGGAGGCACGGCACACCGATGCGGGCCTTGCGACCCGTCGACCGTCCCCTGGTTGCATGCTTCCCGCGTGGGAGCGGACGGGAGGGACGGCCATCGCCGGGCGGCAGCACGCCCTGGAGCGCTTCCCGTTCACCGAGTTCCTCCCGGCCGATCGGCGCTCGCCGCCTGGGCCTTGGCGACGCCCAGCGACGTCGTATGGATCCGGCTGACCCCCGACGACGAGCCTGCCGTCCTGGCCGCCGGGCTGTTGGAGGGCGGGCGGCGTCAGATCGGCGGCGGATTCGGCGATCGCCTCGCCAGTTGTTGGCATACGCGGGCACGGCACCGACGTCGCGCCAACTGGTCGCCGTGGGCGCACGGTCGCGCTGTGGGCTGGCTCGACCCAGCTGGCAGCCCACCGCTGGGAGGTGGGACAGCGGCGGTGGCTGGTCGAGGTGGGCGCGGGTGGTGATGGGGAGGTGACTCGGCGTCAGCCGTCTCCCGCCGGGGCCTCGAGCAGCTTCGACGTGATGGACGCCAACTGGACGACCTCCTCCCAGCTGAGGCGGGAGAACACGCGTGCATCGAGGTCGCGTAGGTGCGTCTCCTGCGCCTGCCGGAAGCGCTGTCTGCCCGCCTCGGTGATCGCGACCGTGACGCCGCGTCCGTCCTCGGCAGCGGTCGAGCGGCGCACGAGGTCACGCTTCTCGAGCTCTGCCGCGATCCGTGACACCTGACTCTGGCTCAGGGGAGCCTGCTGCACGAGCTGGCTGAGCCGTAGGCTGCCGTCGGGGGAGAACACCGCCAGATGCAGCAGGACCTCGAAGGAGTGCAGGGTGAGCTCGTGCTTGCGCTGCAGCGTTGCGTCGAGCTCCCGCGCGAGGCTGGCACCGGCACGGACCAGCCCGAGGAAGGCACGGGCGCGGACCGGCGGAAGGTGCTTGAGCCCGTCGTCGCGCTCCACGAACGTCGGTTCCTCGGCGGGGTCGTGGCGGGTGGCGGCCGTGACCTCGTTCCGCGCTCGCAGGGACATCGTTCCTCGGCCTGGAAGGTACGTGTGCATGCATCCTAACGCGGGCGGGGGGCCCGACCGCTCACGCGGGTCGGTCAAGGCACGTCCCGGGCGTGGCGTTCGCCGATCTCCGCATCGCCTTCCAGGCCCCAGGAGATGATGCGCCGGGGGTGGAGGCGGATGAGCGGGTCCGGGGATCCCACGAGTTCTGCGTGTGCCCGCACCTCGATGCCGCGTGGTCGCCAGGGCGGCAACACATCGTCGAGGACGATGGCGGCCAGGCCGGTCCGGGCGATGTCGCGGTACTTCTTGGTCCGTTCGAGCCGGATACCGCCGATGTCGAGCGTGTCGTGCTCCGCGTCGTAGCGGACCCCGCTCGGTACCACGTGGGGCATGCCGTCACGTCCGACGGTGGCCACGCGTCCCAACGGTCGTTCCTCGGCGGTGAGGTAGGCGATCTCGGCCGCGGTGAAGGCGCTCACGACGCCACCTCCTCGTTCCCATCGGAGCTGGTGGTGGCCGTCGATGTCGGGTCGGAGCGGGTGGGATAGAGCATCCCCGGGATGACGACCACCGCCACGGCGAGGTGGAGCAGAGCCAGGACCGTCCGGTTGGCGGTATCGATCCCGTCGCCGGTGAGCGGGGCGCCCAGGGACACGACGAGGACCGTGACGGCGACGGCCAACCAGATCCGGTGTGCTCGACGGGTGACCCGTTCGAGGCCGGCGAGGAGGGCCCAGGCAGCCAGCGAGGCGACGAGACTGGCGATCGCCACCTCGACGATGGTGATGTCGGCCGAGGGGTTGTCGCCCATCTCGGGGGAGCGGACCTCGATGCCGAGCGCCTGCTCGGCGACGGCCCAGAGACCGACGGCCGTGGCGACGGCGAGCAGGGTGGTCCCCTTGCGCATGAGGTGGGGGGCGCGTGTCTTCCGGATCGGTGCTGGTGTCGGTCGTGTCATCGGGCTTCCTCCGGTTCCTGGCGGGGCGGCGATCGGTTCCGAGGCGGTGGATCGATCGCGGCGCGGCGGTGAGGCTGGGTGGAGGTCGACGTCACGCTCGCGGTCGAGTGCCAAGCAACCCGGTATATGGATACATGCGCAAGCATAGAGATATGTGCATGTGTCCGCAAGTATCGATGTGCGGGCACCCTGGTCGTCGGGGTGGAGCCGACGTGCCCGGTGTCGGCGCAGCGTCAGCGTTCAGCGAGGTGCTCGACCCTGCTCCCGGGGGCCCGACCGATCCGCCCGTCACCGTCGATAGCGACGCCGAGCCCTCGACACCTATGCTGTATGGCGAGGCATCGAGGGTGGAGATGCGGCTCGCTGACCTGCTGGCGGGGCTGTCGCGGCTCGCTGACCTGGGGTTCGGGATCCCGGCGGGGGAGGCGTTGCGATCAGCAGCCCTCGCCGGGCTGCTCGGGCGCTCCCTCGGCGTCCCAGACGAGGACCTGCACGCTGCGATCTACACAGCGCTGCTCCACCACGTCGGTTGCAACGGCTACGCGCACGAAGCCGGACGCGCGGTCGGTGACGAGCTGACGATGTACGCCGTGACGGCGCAGACGAACCTGGCCGACCCGAAGGAGATGTTGACCATCTTCCTGCCGGGGCTGCTAGCCGGCCGCCCGCTGTCAGAACGGGTCCGGCTCGCGGCCGTGACCCTCACCAGGGGTAAGCGCATCGGCCTGGAGTCGACCACCGCGGCCTGCGAGGTCGGTCGGGATGCCGCTCGACGGCTCCGGCTCCCTGGAGAGGTCCAGTTGAGCCTCTACCGGTCGTACGAGTGGTGGAACGGCCGGGGCGTGCCCGACGGTCTCGAGCACGACGGGATCCCGCTGGGGGCGCGGCTCGCCGCGGTGACCTCCACGGCCAGCCTCCTCGACACCACGGCGGGGCGCAGTCGGGTCACCGAGGTGATCGCCGGTGGGAGCGGGTCGGTGTTCGATCCCGGGATCGCCGATCACCTCGTCGCCCACCGCGACGAACTCCTGGACCGGCTCGGAGCGTGTGACCCGCACGGCCTGGTGTTGGAGGTCGAACCGCAGCCGGTCGCGTACGTGCTCGATGCTCGGCTCGTCGAGGTGGCGACGGTGTTCGGGGACCTCGCGGACCTCAAGACACCGCACCTGCACGGGCATTCGCGGGGCGTCGCACGCCTCGCCCGCGATGCGGGAGCCCGGTGCGGCCTCGACGGTGGCGATCTCGAGGACCTCGAGGTGGCAGCCCTGCTGCACGATGTCGGCCGGGTCGCGATCTCCTCCGCCGTCTGGGACAAGCCCGGGGAGCTAACACGACACGAGTGGGAGCAGGTGCGCCTGCATGGCTACCACTCGGAACGGATCCTGGCCGGTTCCGAGCGCCTCGCCCACCTCGCCGCGCTCGTCGGGATGCACCATGAACGCTGCGACGGAAGCGGATACCACCGGGGCTGTACGCGGGGCGAACTTCCCTTGGAGGCTCGCCTGCTCGCTGCGGCGGACGCCTACCAGGCCATGACCCAGCCCCGGCCGCATCGCTCGGCGCTCGATCCGGAGCAGGCGGAGGAGCAGCTGCGCGAAGGGGTGCGCGCCGGCTTGGTCGACGAGGAGGCAGCCAGCGCCGTCCTCGTGGCCGCAGGACACCACACCGAGGTGCGCCGGGAGGCACCGGCGGGCCTGACCGGCCGCGAGGTCGAGGTCCTCGCTCTGCTCGCCGTGGGCTGCAGCAACCGCGAGATCGCCGAGAAGCTCGTGATTTCGCGGCGCACCGCCGAACACCACGTCCAGCACATCTACTCGAAGATCGGCGCCTCCAGCCGGGCCGCCGCCGCGCTGTTCGCGATGGAGCACGACCTGCTGACGTAGCGGCTCGGTCGCCGGCGGCCGGGCTCACACCGTGGAGATGGGTAGTTCTACCGATGCCGGTCAGCATGGGAAACGTGCAGGATGTCCCGGAGCGCGGGGAGGCACCGCTCACGAGGCATCGGCGGCGACACACAGGGGCTCCCGATGACGAGGATCGACGCACCGATGACGAACAGGACGCGGTCGGCGGACGGGACACCGATCGCGTGGTTCAGCAGCGGGGAAGGCCCACCGCTGCTCCTGGTCCACGGGGTGCTCGGAGACCACACACGGTGGGACGTGCTGCGCCCTCTCCTCGAGCCGCACTTCGCGGTCCACGCGATGGACCGGCGTGGCCGTGGTGCCAGCGGTGACGCGGAGGTGTACGGCTTCGAGCGAGAGATGGAGGACGTCGCGGCCGTCGTGGACGCGGTCGCCGCTTCCGCCGGCTCCCCGGTGGACGTCTACGGTCACTCCGGTGGGGCGAGCTTCGCGCTCGGGGCTGCGCCGCTGACCACCAACCTGCGGCGGCTGGCGCTCTACGAGCCGGCGCTCGACCCGGGCGCCCTGCTCCCGGATGGGCTGCCGGAGCGCATCGATGCGTTGCTCGCCGCCGGAGACCCCGATGCGGTGGTCGAGACGTTCTGTCGCGCGGTGCTGCACATGGACGACGACGCCATCGCGACCTACCGGGCGCAGCCATCGTGGCCAGCGCGCGTTGCAGCCGCCCACACCCTGCCGCGCGAGCTCCGGAGCGCCCCGGATGGGTTCTTCGACCGCCGTCGACTGACACAGGTCACGGTGCCCGTGGCGTTGTTGCAGGGCAGCCAGACGCCGGAGGGGTTCAAGGTCGCACTCGGGGAGCTCGCCGCGACGTTGCCGGACGCCCAGGTCGCCGACCTCGAGGGCCAGGGGCACACCGCCGATGTGCTCGCCCCCCATCTCGTCGCAGAGGAGCTCACCACCTTCCTTCGCTGATCAGCGACCTGGTGAGCACACCGCCCCACCGACCTCGAGAGGACGCGAACGACCCGGGAGGAACCTGATGAACGCGCAACCGGACGTACAGACGATCTCGCACACGACGTCGCGCGACGGCACCGAGATCGCGTGGTTCACCAGCGGCGAGGGTCCACCGATCCTGCTGGTCCACGGCAGTGCTGGCGACCACAGCCGCTGGGACACGCTACGGCCCCACCTGGAACCCCACTTCACGGTCCACGCGATGGACCGGCGTGGGCGAGGCGCGAGCGGCGACGGTCCGGACTACGCGCTCGAGCGCGAGCACGAGGACGTCGCGGCCGTCGTCGACGCCCTCGCCGATGAGCATGGCCAGCCGGTCGACGTCTACGCCCACTCCCACGGAGGGTTCGCTGCCTTCGGGACCCCACCCCTGACGACCAACCTGCGGCGACTGGTCCTCTACGAAGCGTGGCCCATGGTCGAACCCTCGGCGATCACCCCACCCACCGTGTTCGTGGAGCGGATGGAGGCGCTCCTCGACGAAGGCAGGGACGAAGAGGTCGTGGAGACGCTGTTCCGCGACGCCGTCGGGTCCACCGAGGAGGAGCTCGAGATCGTACGTGCGCAGCCTTCGTGGCCCGGACGCGTCGCCGCCGCCCACACCCTCCCACGGGAGTTGCGGGCCCATGACGAGCGCCTGTTCGATCCCGATGAGGCCGCCCGGATCACCGTCCCGACGTTGTTGCTGGTGGGTGCCGACGCCCCGGACCGCTTCCAGGCAGGGCCGGTCGTCGAGGCGCTGCCCGACGCCCGACTCGCCGAGCTGGAGGGCCAGGAACACGAGGCGGACATCGTCGCCCCTGAACTCGTCGCCGACCAGCTCGCCCGGTTCCTCCTCAGCGACACCTGACGGGCTGCTGTCCGCAGACGGGCACGTCGCACCCGCCGCGACAGGTCTCGGCACACCGTCGTGCTACGTCGTCGGGACCATGAGCTCGGGAGGACCACCCGCGGACAGGGGTCCGGGTCGACGACCTCGGAGCTCTTCGGCGGT
>SKTG01000092.1 GCA_007118045.1 Nitriliruptoraceae bacterium | reverse complement strand
TTCCCGCACCTTCGTTCGGCTACCCCGACTACGTGCGGGAGCAGAGCAACCACGTCGCGGAGACCGGCGAGGCGCAACTCGCCTACTGGCGTCGGAAGCTCGCGGGCGCCTCGGGCCGGCTGCGGCTACCACGACCCACGAGCCAGGCCCCGGGCCCGGATGATCCGCCGGCGACCCACCGGACGTTCGAGCTGGACGAGGAGCTGACCCACCGTCTCCAGGCGTTCTGCGAGCAGGAGGGGGTCACGCTGTTCATGACCCTGCTCGCAGCGTTCCAGGCGTTGTTGCACCGTCACTGCGGCGACGAGGACATCTGCGTCGGGACCGCGCTGTCGACACGGACCCAGCCCGGCGCGGAGGCCGCCGCGGGATGCTTCCTGAACACCGTCGTGCTGCGCACCGACCTGTCCGGCGCCCCCGGCTTCCGGGAGCTGCTCCAGCAGGTCCGCGCCTCCACCCTCGAGGCCGTCGAGCACCAGGACGTGCCCTTCGACCGCGTCGTCGCGGCCGTTCGACCCGAGCGGGGTCCCGGATCGCCGCTGTTCGACGCCATGCTCGTGATCCACGACACCCAACTGCCCGAACTCGGGCTCGCGGGGCTTGAGCTATCACCCTTGCGGGTGGGAGGGGTGCCGATCGTCCCCCTCATGCTGATCGTCGACGTGGGCGCCCAGCTCGGGGGCATGCTGATGTTCGACAACGAGAGGGTCGACGCGACCACGGCCCAGGGGATGCTCGACCACCTCCGGATCCTGCTGGAGTCGGTCATGCGGGACCCGGATCAGCCGATCGCGACGCTGCCCCTCGCCGCCGCTGACGAAGGGCGTCGGTTGCTGGCATGGGGGACCGGACCGGTGCTCGATGACGGCGAACCGAGTTGCATCCACGAGCTCGTCGCTGCGCAGGTGCGGCGAAGTCCCGGAGCGATCGCCGTCGTCGCCGGGAAGGCGCGCCTGACCTACCGCGAGCTCGACGAGCAGGCCAACCAGCTCGCCCACCACCTGCTCGCTCTGGGGATGACGAGGGGTGATGTCGTCGGCTCCTGTCTGGACCGTTCGGCGGAAGCAGTGGTGGCCGCGCTCGGCATCCTGAAGGCCGGCGGGGCGTACCTCCCGCTCACTCCATCCGACCCGCCGGCACGCCTGCGCGGGAGGTTGGAGGGCGCCGACGTCGCCGCCGTGATCACCACCAGCGGGTGGCAGGCATCGTCGGTCGGGGTCGACCTGCCGACCGTTTTCCTGGACACGGATCGCGAACGCATCGCTGACCACCCGACCAACGCCCCGGCCGTGCGCACGACAGCCGACGACCTCGCGTACGTGCTCCACACGTCGGGTTCCTCTGGGGACCCGAAGGGCGTCATGGTCCCGCACCGGGCGATCTGCAACCAATGTCGTTGGCGTCAGCACACCTTCCCCCTCGGCGCCGCGGACGTGGTCGTGCAGCACACGCCTCTGAGCTTCGACCCCTCGGTCTGGGAACTGTTCGGTCCGCTGATCGCCGGGGCGCGGATGGTCGTGGCGGAGCCGGGGATCGAGCGGCATCCGGCCGCCCTGATCGAGTTACTCGACCAGCATGCCGTGACCACGATGCAGGTCGTGCCGTCCGTCCTGGAGGTGCTTCTGGATCAACCGGGCCTGGCCCGCTGCCGCGATCTCCGGCGGGTGTTCTGCGGAGGCGAACCACTCACCGCCGAACTCCAGGGTCGCTTCCTCGCGACCCTCGGCGCCGAGCTGCACCACCTCTACGGACCCGCGGAGACCGCCATCGACGCCACGTACTGGTCGTGTCGGCCAGGTGGTTCGACTACGCTCGCTCCGATCGAGCGCCCCGTGGGTCAGTCCGATCGCCCCGTGGCTCAGTCCGATCGCCCCGTGGCTCAGTCCGGCCACGCCGTGGCCCAGGCCGAGCCGCCCATCGCTCCGATCGGGAGGCCGATCGCGAACGTTCGCGTCCACGTCCTGGACGAGGCGCTGCAACCGGTCCCGGCAGGAGTCCGGGGCGAGCTGTACATCGGTGGAGCTGGTGTCGCCTTGGGGTACCGGGGTCTCCCGGAGCTCACCGCCGAACGGTTCCTTCCGGACCCGTTCGGTGAGTCACCGAACGACCGGCTGTACCGGACCGGTGATCTCGCGAGGTGGCGAGCGGACGGCATCCTCGAGTTCCTCGGGCGTGCCGACCAGCAGCTCAAGGTCCGCGGCATCCGGGTCGAGCCGGGCGAGATCGAGTCGGCGCTGGTGCGCCACCCAGCGGTCCGAGAGGCGGGGGTGGTTCGGCAGGTGGAGCCCGGCGGGGGCCAGCTCGTCGCCTTCGTCACCGTCGCCCAGGACGTGACTCCTGCCGAGCTGCGAGGTTCCGCCGGCAGGTGGCTCCCGTCATCCCTCGTACCGGACCGGATCGAGGTCGTGGAAGCGCTGCCCCGAACAGTGAGCGGGAAGCTGGACCGCCACCGTCTCGAGGCACGGCCCTCGACGCTCGCGCGGGACGTGGATGGCCAGGTGACGGCTGATGGGGTCGAAGGCGTTCGGGCTGAGAGCCTCCGGGGTGAGGGAGGTCAGGTTGAGGGTCTTCGGGGTGGGGGTGGTCAGGGCCGGGACGGTCAGGGCGGGGGCCGCAGCGTTCGGGGCGCGAACGGTCGGGGCGCGAACGGTCGGGGCGCGGACGGTCGGGGCGTGGAGGTACGTGGCGCCGACGTACGGGCCGAACCACGTGACGTGTTGGAGCTGCGGCTGCATCGCATCTGGCAGGACCTCCTACCGGACCGCGGGTTCGGGATCACCGACGACTTCTTCGCGCTCGGTGGGCACTCGTTGCTGATGATCCGGATGGTGGCCCGGATCGAGCAGCTGCTCGACCGCGAGGTATCGGTTCCCGAGGTGCTGCGCGCGCGAACGATCGAGCAGTTGGCTCACCGGCTGCGCTCTGGGCCCTCGGCCGTCGCTCTCCAACCTCATGGGCCTCAGCGGGCGACGTTCTGGGCGGGTCCGGTCGATGAAGGGGCCCTGTGTTACGTCGACTTGGCGCGGGTGCTCGGTGAAGAACGGCCGTTCTACGCGCTCGAGTGCGTCGATCCCGACTTCGCACGTCCGCCCGGTGACGTCATCGAGGAGCTCGCCAGCCACTACGTCGAGGAGGTGCGGCGCATCCAACCCGAGGGCCCTTACAGCCTCGGTGGCTGGTCCACGGGTGGGGCGATCGCTGCCGAGGTGGCTCGCCAGCTGGGTGAGCACGACGAACCCGTGAACCCGCTGATCCTGCTCGATCCGCGGCGACCCGCACCGGTGGCCGACGGGTACTACGAACGAGCTTCGCTCGCCCCGCAGAGGTCTCCCAACGAGCGCCGGGCGGACGGGAACGGGGATACCACGCCTGCTGGCCAACCGGCCGGCACCGTCGAGCACCTCGTCGTTCTCGAGGCCGATGGAGCGCCACCACGTGCCGAGGGAACGAGGTCTCCATGGGAGCGGCTCGTCCCGGCGGTTGTGGTCCGTCATCATCTGCGGTGTGATCACACGGGTCTGCTCCGCGAGCCGCATGTTGGTGTGGTCGCCGAGCACGTTCGCGCGGCCCTCGAGGGTGCGATCTCGGCCGACGCGTGAGCACCGCTCGCTCAGGCGTCGCCGCCCGGACCAGCTTCCCACGGTGGCCAGCGTGGTCGACCGTCCCAGCGCTCCACCCGCGCGACGTGCACGTCTGGTTCGTGAACCTGGACGACCCGGGGTGGCCCGAGGCTCGGTTCGCCCGGAGCCTCAGTCCGCTGGAGCGGCGACGAGCCGCCAGGACGGCGCGGAGGCGAGATCGGCGGGACCTGATCATCAGGCGTGGGCTGCTGCGCCTGCTGCTGGCGAGCTACCTGGCCTCGAGACCGGAAACGGTGGGTTTGTCGACCGGTGCTTCCGGCAGACCTGAGGTCGTGGATGCGGCAGGTGAACCGCGGTTGCGGTTCAACTGCTCACGCTCCGAGGGTGGGGCCGTGATAGCCCTCACGGCGGCCCGGAGGGTCGGTGTCGATCTCGAGGCGCTGCGTGACGTCCCGGAAGCACACCGCATCGCCGAGCGATGGTTCACACCTCGGGAGCAGCGCGCCTTGGCCGCTGCTCCCACGGACCGACGCAGCGAGGTCTTCCTGCGCTCGTGGACGCGCCTGGAGGCTGCGGTGAAGGCCACCGGGGAGGGGCTCACGGAGGGGCTCGGCCAGTGGGACCCACGTTCGTCGATCGGGGCGGGAAGTGTCGACCCGAGGTCGGGCCGTGCCGCGGCTCCCTCCGTCACCTGGTCGACGTGGACGCTCGAGCCGGATGCTCGGTACGTCGGGACGCTGGTCGTGGAGGGAGCCGGCCAGCGGCTCGTGTGTCGTGAGCTCGTTGCCGATCCGGTCGCGGAGCGCTGACAGGGCCCGACCGCTTCGGCATCTTCGGGCATCGGCTTGCTCACGGGGGCCTGGCCGTACCCGTGGCCTGGTGGGGCGGTGGCCGTCCGCGAGGTCGTGGAGGTTGTCCCCAGCCATGCGGAAAGGATCGTTGTCGAACTGGCGTTCGAGCGTTACCATGCATCCAACGTCATATCGATACCCACTATCGGGAGACGGTCGGTGGAGACCCGAGGCGACTGGTCGGCAACGCGGGAGGACAGCCCGCGTGTCGGCGGCCGGGCGCCGCGAGCCGAGACCGCGCTGATCGTCAACCGCCACGACAGCAAGGAAGGGAGCCGCCGCAGCAGGAGAGGGAGCCGCGGCCGGGGTGTGGGAGGCAGCCGCGGCCGCAGTCTCGGCTCCGGCCCGGCCACTGCCCGTGCGTGGGTGACAGCCCAGGTGGTGCGTCCTCGCTCGGCGCGTGGCGGTGCCGTCAGTCCCTCGCGTGCGTTCGTGGTGGTGCAGGAGGGCCGGGGTGGCTGGCAGCCGAGCTTGACCGAGACCTCCGAGCCCGGCCCGCCGTCGTCGACGAGCGCGTCACCGTCCGGCCCGCCGCCGTCTCGCACGCCGGCATCGGGCACTTCGAAGCCCGGCGGGTCGATGTCGGATCCGTCGAGGTCCGGTCGGAACTCCTCCCAGGCCGCTCCGTCCACCGCTACGCCGTCCACGTCCAGCACGTCGACGGCGGGCTCCTCCACGAAGTCCGGCGGGTCGACCTCCGGCGCCTCAGAGCCTGACGGTCCGGTGGTGGCGGCGGAGGATGCTCGGGTGGTAGCCGCGTTGGCCCAGCTCGCGGCAGGGATCGCAGCCGTCGGCGAGCTCGACACCGACGGGTTCTCGGACGAAGCACTTCGTGGCCTGCTGCGTGGGGTGCAACCCCAGATGGACCGCCTCGCCGCGGTCCGGGCCAAGCTCACCGGCGACCTCACCACCCGGGCCATCGCGGCGGCACCCCGGGGCCGGGAGGCCAGCGCAGCCCGCCAGCCCCAACGTTTCCTCA
>SKTG01000230.1 GCA_007118045.1 Nitriliruptoraceae bacterium | reverse complement strand
TGGGACTACTGCGGCATGGAGCGGACCCGGGAGGGTCTCGAGAAGGCGCTGGCGGAGATCCCGGCCCTCCGCGAGGAGTTCGAGACGGATCTGCGCGTCCTCGGCTCGGCGGACTCGCTGAACAGCTCCCTCGAGAAGGCCGGCCGCGTCGCCGACTTCTTCGAGCTGGCGGAGCTGATGTGCAAGGACGCCCTCGTCCGCGAGGAGTCGTGCGGTGGGCACTTCCGGGCCGAGCACCAGACCGACGAGGGCGAGGCGTTGCGTGACGACGAGAACTTCGCCCACGTCACGGCCTGGGAGTGGACGGGCGACCCCGGGAACGCGATCGAGCACCGCGAACCACTGGACTTCCAGTACGTCGAGCTGACCCAGAGGAGCTACAAGTGAACCTCACCCTGCGCGTCTGGCGGCAGGCAGGCCCCGATGCCCCTGGCCGGTTCGAGACCTACGAGGCGAGGGACGTCTCGGAGGACTCCTCGTTCCTCGAGATGCTGGACCTGGTCAACGAGGAGCTCCAGGCCGAGGGCGAGGAGCCGATCGAGTTCATGCACGACTGCCGCGAGGGCATCTGCGGCACCTGCGGCATGATGATCAACGGTCAGGCCCACGGGCCGCAGGCCAAGGCCGCCGTGTGTCAGCTCCACATGCGGGTGTTCGAGGACGGCGACGAGATCGTGCTGGAGCCGTGGCGCGCCACCGGCTTCCCCATCGTCAAGGACCTCGTCGTCGACCGGTCGGCGTTCGACGCGATCATCCAGGAAGGTGGGTACATCACGGTGGAGACCGGGTCCGCCCCGGACGCGAACCTCACCACGGTGCCGAAGGACGCGGCCGACCTCGCCATGGACGCCGCGGCCTGCATCGGCTGCGGTGCCTGCGTCGCCGCCTGCCCGAACGGGGCGGCCCAGCTGTTCACCGCCTCGAAGATCGCCCACCTCAACCTGATGCCTCAGGGCCAACCCGAGCGGTACCGGCGCACGGAGAACATGGTCGACGTGATGGAGGAGTACTTCGGCTCGTGCACGAACATGGGCGAGTGCGAGGCCGCCTGCCCGAAGGGGATCTCGATCGACTTCATCGCGCACATGAACCGGGACTACCGCAAGGCCAAGTTCCAGAGCCGCCGCAGCGCCTGAACGGTGGGCCCACCGGTCGGCGCCCGGTGAACGGCGACGCGGCCGGGGTGCGCAGGCGGCTCCCGGCGCCGTAGCCTGCGGGTCCCGACCCCGTGAGGTGTGCATGTCCAGCGAGGAGCGGACCAGCGTCAGCGGGTTCCCCATCGAACCCGTCTACACCCAGCAGCACCTCGAGGGTTTCGAGCCGCTCGAGCGGCTCGGGGATCCGGGGGAGTACCCCTTCACTCGGGGCATCTACCCGACGATGTACCGCGGCCGGACCTGGACGATGCGCCAGTACGCGGGCATGTCCACCGCCGAGGAGTCCAACCGGCGTTACAAGTACCTGCTGGAGCAGGGTACGACCGGCCTCTCGGTGGCCTTCGACCTGCCGACCCAGATGGGCTACGACTCCTCGTCCGAGATCGCCGACGGTGAGGTCGGCAAGGTCGGCGTTGCGATCGACACGGTCGAGGACATGCACACCCTCTTCGACGGGATCCCGCTCGACCAGGTCTCCACGTCGATGACGATCAACGCGCCGGCCAGCCTGCTCCTGCTGATGTACGAGATCGCGGGTGAGGAGCAGGGGGTCGATCCCGTCAAGCTGCGTGGCACGGTCCAGAACGACGTGCTCAAGGAGTACATCGCCCGAGGGACCTACATCTACCCGCCGGCGCCGTCGCTGCGGATCATCTCGGACACGTTCGCCTACTGCGCCGACCGGTTGCCGAACTTCAACACGATCTCGATCTCCGGCTACCACATGGGGGAGGCCGGGGCGACACCGGTGCAGGAGATCGCCTTCACGCTGGCCGACGGCATCGCGTACGTCGAGGCCGCGCTCGACGCGGGGTTGGACGTGGACGCCTTCGCGCCACGGTTGTCGTTCTTCTTCGTGGCCCGGTCGACGCTGCTGGAAGAGGTCGCGAAGTTCCGGGCGGCCCGCAGGCTGTGGGCGTCGCTGATGCGCGACCGTTTCGGGGCGAGCGACCCGAAGAGCCAGATGCTGCGTTTCCACACGCAGACCGCCGGGGTGCAGCTCACGGCCCAGCAGCCGGAGGTCAACCTGGTCCGCGTGTCGATCCAGGCGTTGGCGGCCGTGCTGGGCGGTACCCAGAGCCTCCACACGAACTCGTACGACGAGGCGCTCGCCCTGCCCACGGAGAAGAGCGCGCGTCTGGCCCTGCGGACCCAGCAGGTGATCGCCCACGAGACGGACGTCCCCGACAGCGTGGATCCGCTGGCCGGTTCCTACCTGGTCGAGTCGATGACGGACCGGATCGAGGCCGAGGCCCGCGCCTACCTGGACACGATCGACGGGCTCGGTGGGGCGGTGCCCGCGATCGAGGAGGGTTTCCAGAAGATCGAGATCGAGAAGGCCGCGTACGCGCTGGCCACGGAGATCGACCGCGAGGAGCAGATCGTGGTCGGCGTGAACCGCTACCGCACGGAGCGGGACCCGCAACCGGACCTGCAGCGGATCGACAACGCCATCCGCGCGCAGCAGATCGAGCGCATCGACGCGATCAAGCGGGACCGCGACCAGTCGGGGGTCGACGACGCGCTGCGGGAGGTCCGCCGGGCGGCCGCGGGCGACGACAACCTGCTCGTCCCGATGCGGGAGGCGTTGCGGCGGCGCGCGACCCTGCAGGAGGTCTGTGACGTGCTCCGCGACGAGTTCGGCTCCTACGTGCCGCACGACGCGTTCTGATCCTCGCTCACCACCGTTCGCGCAGGACGGCATCGGCCAGCTGCCGGACGCGCGTGATCCGTTCGACCACCTCGGGACGGGCGGGGAGCGGTTCGAGGGTCGTGCCGTTGGTCGTGTCCCACGCCCGAGCGACGGCACCGGCCGGCTCCTCGCGCAGGAGCGACGCCGCCTGGACGGCGGCCCCGAGCGCCACCAGCTCCGTCGCGTCCGGGAGCAGGACGGCGCGGCCGGACAGCCGGCGCACCACGTCGCGCCACGTGGCACCGCGGGACCCACCTCCGAGCAGTACCAGGGGGGAGGTGTCGGAGACCTCGGCACCCGTGTCCGCCATGGTCGTCAGCCCGGTGAGGAGCCCGGCGACCGCACCCTCGTAGGCCGCCAGGAGGATCTCCTGCGGCCGGGTGGTGTGACGGAGACCGAGGATGGTGCCGGCCGCGTCGGGCAGGTCGGGGGTGCGCTCCCCGTCGAGGTACGGCAGCACGACGCAGTCGGTGGACCCGGCGACGTCGTCCCGATCGAGCCCGAGCCAGGCCGCGACCCGATCGACGGCCAGGGTCGCGTTCAGCGTGCACACGAGCGGCAGGAACCCGCCGTCAGCGGAGGCGAACCCCGCCACCACGCCGGTCGGGTCCGCCGTGGGCGTGGCGGAGGCGACGTAGGCCGTCCCGGAGGTGCCGAGGCTCAGGACCGGCGTGCCGTCGTCGAGTCCGAGACCGAGCGCGGCGGCCATGTTGTCACCGGTCCCGGCGGCGACGACCACCCCGGGGGCGAGTCCGAGCTCGGCGGCGGCCTGCTCGCCGACGGTCCCGGCGACCTCGTCGGGGCCGAGCACCTCGGGCAGCTGCGACACCTCGAGCGCGACCTGCGGCAGCTCCAGGACCTGGTCCACGTAGGCCTCGTCCCGCGGGGACCACCAGCCGGTCCCCGAGACGTCACCCCGGTCGGTCACACCCCGGCCCGTGAGGCGTTCGGTCAGGTGGTCGTGGGGGAGCCTGATGCCGTGCGCGTCGGCGACGACCTCGGGCTCGTGACGTCGCAACCACGCGAGCGTGGTCACCGTGAACGACGGCACCGGGACGGACCCGGTCCGCTCCGCCCAGACCTCGGGCCCGCCGAGCGCGGCGTGCAGCTCGGGGACGACCTCGGCGGAGCGGGTGTCGTTCCAGAGCACCGCGGGGCGAAGGGCACGTCCGCGCTCGTCCTGCAGCACGAGGCCGTGCTGTTGGCCACCGATCGCGATGGCCGCCACCTCGTCGGCCCGACCCGTGGACCCGAGCGCAACGCGCAGGGCTTCCCACCACACGTCCGGGTGTGTCTCGCTGCGGCCGTCGCCCGTCGTGACCTCGTGAGGGGCGCGCCCCTCTGCGACCACCTCCCCGGTCTCCGTGTCGACCAGCAGCACCTTGGTGGCCTGGGTCGAGCAGTCCACACCCGCAACGAGTCGTGCCACCACGTCGTGTCCTCCCGTCGACACCCGCCGACCCGCACGGTAGTCGCCGCGCATCGTCCTCAGCGTGCTCGCACCTCCCACGTGTATGTTCCGTCGTGGCGGGCCACGGCACGAACGGTCGCGCCGGCGGGTCGTCGGGTGTCCCGGATCGCGGGAGGACGACCACTGAGCGGGGCCAGGGGCCCGAGCCACGACGCGTCCCGATGGGCGAACATGTCGAACCTGCGGCGGCCGGCCGCTCGGAGGCGCGGTCGGTCACGCGGGGGAGATCGGTCACACGTTGGTCGATCCGCGGGGTGAACCGTGTCGCTGCGGAGCGCGCGGCTGCTGGGAGAGGCGACATGGGTGCGCAGGACGGCTCGAAGGACCAGGCACAGCTGGGGATCGGGATGGTGGGGTACGCCTTCATGGGGGTCGCCCACTCGCAGGCGTGGCGCAACGTCAACCGGTTCTTCGACCTCCCGGTCCAGGTCGACATGGTCGCCATCGCCGGGCGCGACGGAGCCGCCGTGCGCGAGGCCGCGGACACGCTCGGGTGGCGGACCAGCACCTCGGACTGGCGCAGCATGCTGGAGCGCGACGACGTCGACGTGGTCGACGTCTGCACGCCCGGGAGCTCGCACGCGGAGATCGCGATCGCCGCGCTCGAGGCCGGCAAGCACGTGCTCTGCGAGAAGCCGCTCGCCAACTCCGTCGAG
The DNA here is from genome assembly GCA_007118045.1 of Nitriliruptoraceae bacterium. Lineage (GTDB taxonomy): Bacteria > Actinomycetota > Nitriliruptoria > Nitriliruptorales > Nitriliruptoraceae > SKTG01. Next base: position 457 of record SKTG01000230.1, on the reverse strand, counting down.
GAGGCCGAGGCGATGGTCGCGGTCGCGGCCGAGGCGCGAGCCCGCGGCATCCGCGCGATGGTTGGCTTCAACTACCGCCGCGTGCCGGCGATCGCCTTCGCTCGCACGCTGATCGAGCAGGGCCGGTTGGGCACGATCCGGCACGTCCGAGCCCAGTACCTGCAGGACTTCGTCACCGATCCGGAGTTCCCCCTGATCTGGCGGTTGCAGAAGGACCAGGCGGGCTCGGGAGCGCTCGGCGACATCGGAGCGCACATCGTGGATCTGTCCCAGTACCTGCTGGGCGACCGGCTGACCGAGGTCTCCGCCCTGATGGAGACGTTCATCGGGGAACGCCCTCTGCCCGACGGCGGGGGTGGAGTCGGTGCCGGTGGTGGGCAGCGGAGGGGACCCGTGACCGTCGACGACGCCGCGCTGTTCCTCGGCCGCTTCCAGGGCGGTGCCGTGGGCACGTTCG
>SKTG01000158.1 GCA_007118045.1 Nitriliruptoraceae bacterium | reverse complement strand
TCGCCCGGCACGGACCTCGAGCCACAGTCGCGCCAGCACCACCGCAAGGCGGGCGGGGTCCGGGGCCGGCGGGCGGCCACCCGTGGGGCGGGACCGGTCCCCTCGGGGGTCGTGGACGCGGGTCACGGCGCGTCCTCCGGCTCGTCGCTCCCCGGCTCGTCGCTCCCCGGCTCGTCGCTCCCCGGCTCGTCGCTTCCCGGCTCGCTGCCGACCACGGTGCTCCCGGCCACCACGAAGCCGTCCAGGTGGCGTCGCAGCCACACCGTGCTGGTCGCGTCGTCCTCCGGGTCACGGACCTCGGCGACGACCGGCCATCCCTCGGTCGTGTGCAGAGCGAGCAGTTCGAGGTCGTCCAGGCCCGCGCGCTCGAGCGCCTCCGCCGCGACGAGCTCCGCCGTCGGGTCATCGAGCGGATCGAGTTCCGCGGGCCGAGGCGCGAGCTCGGGAGGGGGGAGCTCCCACGGTGCTCCCGCCGGGCGCGGCCCCGTCGCCTCGAGCCGGATCGGGACGGCCAGTCGGCGCACGTCGGTGGTCAGCTCCTCCTCGCCCTCGAGGACGACGGCGAGGACCGTCACCACGGTGGCGTCGCGTTCGGTGCGCTCGACCGCCTCGACGACCAGGTGCTCGGCGTAGGCATCCGGTGGGGCCGGGCCGACGTCCTGGATCTCCAGGGGAGGCTCGACACCGGTCAACGCCGCCCGCGCGACCACGACGCCGAGCGAGGCCGCCTCCTCCACGTCCGGGCCGAGCCGCCACCGGCCGCGCATCTCCTCGAGCTGCAGCTGGTCCATGCCGTCCTCGCCCGGGGCACCGTGCGGTGCGTCGGACACCGCCTGCTCCGGCGCCGCCGATCGACCGTCCGCTCCACCGAGCTCGCCCTCCGCACCCCCGGCGCCGTCCGCGCCGCCGGCGTCGTCCGTCTCAGCGACCTCGCCGTCGATCACCCCGTCACCGCCCCTTTCGTGGTCCGCCGCGTCCGCGGCCTCGTGCTGCTCGGGACGCGCCTCCTGCGACCCGCCGTACCAGGAGGGTCCGAGCAGCAGCGCCGCGACCAGCAGCCATGGACAGGCGGCGAGCACCGTCAGCCCGACCCGTCGCGAGGTACGCCGCGTCGGTTCCTCGTCGTCCAGCCAGGTCTCGTCCTGCACGGCTCGTTCCTCGTCCTCGAAGGGTCAGGCGCCAGGAGCGGCCCGGGCCCCGGGGGGACCGGGCCGCCGACGTCGCCGAACCGGCCGGATCCGTCACTCCGGGGGCAGCGGGTGGACGGGCGGCCGCGACGACGTCGTGAACGTCATCGTATCTTCTCGATATATCTCATGTCATCAGGATGTGGTACGGATGTGGACGGACCCATCGGGGTCGGGTGACCGCCACGCCCACGACGAGGGTTAGGCTGCAGCACGGCACGGCCTGCCCGGGGGCCGGGACCGCGAGGAAGGTCAGACATCTCGACGACCGACGCGACCGACGGCGCCACGGACCCCGCGGGCGCGGGCGCCGACGTGGCCGGTGGGTCCCCCGTGCGGCAACGGCTGGGGGACCACGAGCGGCGTGAGCGCTTCGAGGACGAGGTCCTGCCCCACCTCGACCGCCTCTACTCGGCGGCGATGCGCTACACGCGGGACCCGACCGACGCCCAGGACCTCGTGCAGGAGACCGTGGCCAAGGCCTACCGGTCCTTCCACCAGTACCGCCCCGGGACCAACCTCAAGGCCTGGCTCTACCGCATCCTGCACACGACCTACATCTCCATGTACCGCAAGGCCCAGCGACGGCCGCAGGAGTCGCTGCAGGACGAGATCGACGACTTCTCGTTCTACGACGCGGTCGCCCGCCCGGACACGGGCTCGGCGGAGCACGCCGTGCTCGAGGCGCTCACCTCCGAGCAGATCAAGCAGGCGATGGCGGACCTGCCCGAGAGCTTCCGCATGGCGGTCTACCTGGCCGACGTCGAGGGATTCGCCTACAAGGAGATCGCGGAGATCATGGACACCCCGGTGGGGACCGTGATGTCGCGACTGCATCGGGGAAGGAAGGCGCTGCAGAAGGCGTTGGCGACCTATGCGGCGTCCCGCGGACTGATCAGGGACGCCGAGGGGTCGGTGGAGGATCCGCGCGACGAACAGGTGGAGCGGTGAGTGGCACGGCAGACGAGGCCGGCGGTATCGGCGAGCCTTCGCACGGCATGGTCACGGCAGGATGCGGGGAGCGGTGCCAGCGGGCCCTCGAGCAGCTCGAGGCCTACCTCGACGGAGAGCTCCCGGAAGCCGCGGTCGGCGACGTCCGCGAGCACCTCGCCGACTGCTACCCGTGCACCGACCGAGCCACCTTCGAGGAACAGCTGCGGGCGATCGTGCGGCGTGACTGCCTCGACGAGGCGCCGCCCCAGCTCCTCGACCGGATCCGTGCACATCTGCGCGACGACGTCTCCACGGCGTGAACGGCGTCCGGGCGCGAGGCGACCGTCCCGTCCTCGTCACCGGCGCGGCGGGGTTCATCGGATCGAACCTGGTCCTGCGCCTGCTCCGGGACGGTCGCGACGTGATCGGCGTCGACGACCTCTCCACGGGTGACCTGGCCCACCTCGCGCCGGCGCTCGAGGACGGTTCCTCGTTCGCCTTCGAGCGGTTGGACGTGCGTGACCCGCAGCTGGCCGCGCTGGTCGAGCGGCACCGGCCGGGCGTGATCCATCACCTCGCCGCCCAGGTGGATGTCCGCCGCAGCGTCGAGGACCCGCTGCACGACGCCGACGTCAACGTGCTCGGCACGATCGCCGTGCTCGAGGCCGCCCGGCGGTGCGGCGTGGAACGGGTCGTCTACGCCTCGTCGATCGGCTCGTACGGGGAACCCGCCGAGGCCGAGCTCCCGGTCGACGAGTCCTTCGGCGCGCCGGCCCTCTCGCCCTACGGCGCCTCCAAGCGGGTCGCGCTCGACTACCTCGACACCTACGCGCACCTCTACGGGCTGGCGTCCACCGCGCTGACGCTGGCCAACGTGTACGGCCCGCACCAGACCACCGCCGGCGAGGGTGGTGTCGTCGCCACGTTCATCGGTCGCATGCTGGCCGGGGAGCCGTGCACGATCCACGGCGACGGAGAGCAGTCCCGCGACCTGGTGTTCGTCGAGGACGTGGTCGAGGCGTTCGTCGCGGCGGCCGGGGACGGGGCCGGGAAGCGCTACCTGATCGGCACGGGACGACGGACCAGCGTCAACCAGCTCTTCGAGGTGCTCGCCGAGGCGACCGGCTACGAGCTGGAACCGAGCCACGGACCGGCGCGGGCGGGGGAGATCCGCCACAGCAGCGTCGACGCTCGCGCCGCTGCCCGTGACCTCGGGTGGCACCCGCGGACCTCGCTCGAGTCCGGCCTCGCCGCCACGCTCGCGTGGGCGCGCACGGCTCGCTCCGTTTGACCCGAGGCTCGACCCGCGAACCGCCGGTGCGCGCGGGCTGGCAGCCGCCAGGGCGGGAACGGCCGGGGCGACAGCGAAGGTGCGTTGGGTGCTCGCCGTGAGATACGCGCGAACACGACCGCGTCCGGGTAACGTGCGACGTGGGCGCATGGGTCGATGCTGCGCGGTCCGAACCGTTCCGGCCGACGCGTCGGCGTTCGGGGACGAGGGAGAGGTCGGTGTCGTACTCGCGCGAGGTCGGGGAGCGATTGCGTCGTGTCCGCGTGGAGCGGGGGCTCTCGCTCCAGGAGGTCGAGCGTTCGTCCGGGGGGCGTTGGAAGGCGGCCGTCATCGGCAGCTACGAGCGTGGCGATCGCAACATCAGTGCCACGCGGCTGCTCGAGCTGGCAGAGTTCTACGAGGTCAGTCCGGCCCAGGTGCTGCCGGGTGACGCGCCGACCCAGCAGACGGGCACCGACGCGATGACCATCGACCTCACCGAGCTGGACCGCTTCGGGGACCGTTACGCCGCCATGCGGCGCTACCTGGAGACGATCCAGCTCCAGCGGGGCGACTACAACCGACGGGTCCTCTCTATCCGTGGGGAGGACCTGCGCGCGCTCGCGGTCATCCAGGACCGCTCGCCGACCGAGCTCGTCGAGGAACTGCACGCGAACGGCGTGCTCGGGGGCAACGGGCTGCTCGACCTCGGTGAGGGTCGCCGGGTCAGCGGCTCAGATGGGCCGACACGCGCCGGTTGAGCGTGTCGAGCACCGCACGGGCCACCGCGTCCTGCGGGGTGTCCAGGACGATGGCCGTGCCGCTCAGCAGCTGGACGTCACGGCGATCGTGGAGCTGGAGGACGACCACCGCCATCGTCGTGCCACCGACGGTGAGCAGCTCGATGCCCTCGAGCTCGATGGCCGGCCCGTCCGGCAGGAAGCCGGCAACACCCGACACCGTCGCTTGCGCGACGGCACGGTGGCGCCCCGAGCGGGTGGCGGCCGCCTCCCGGGACGTGCGCAGCACCTCGTCGGCGTGACGCAGGGCCACCTCCGCGACGACGCTGTTCCCGGTCCGTCGCAGCCCCACCTCCGCGATCTCCACGCGTGGGCGGTCGCGGAACGCGTCGCTCTCCTCGAGCTGCACCACGCTGATCACCCGATGGTCGATCGACACCCCGAAACGGGCCATCAGGACCGTCTGCACGTCCCGCACGGTCTGCTTCGGCTGCCGCGCCAGCGAGGTCAGCACGTGCAGCTCGTCGACGTGCCGCTCGTAGCCGGGCACCAGCCGCGCCCCGAGCACGCCCGGTACCCCCGCCAGCGTGGCCTCGACGCGCTGGCGCGTGGGACCGTCGTGGAGATCCGGCCGGGTGGACGGCGCGTGCTCGAGCTCCGTGGTCGGCTCGCCCTCCTGCGGCCGCTCCCGCGGGTCGCTGGTCGCGCCGGCGGACGGTGTCGTCCGAGCATCCACGAGGTCTCCGTCGTCGTGTGCGAGACCGAGCTCGCCCGGCCGTCCAGTGGTCGCAGGCCAGCCTAACGGGCGGCGGTCGAACCCACGGTCGACCGCCACGTTCCCCGCCGCACGCGGCGAAGGACGTCGTGGCCCCGTGTGCGTGCACCGGACACACCCTGGCCACCGGCCCGATCCTTACTAACTCATAGTGTTCATACCAGCACTATGGGATAGAATCGCGGGAGCCGGCACCCGCCGGATCGGGGCGCGCCGGATCGGGGCACGTACAACTGCAGAGCGAGCGATGCGCGGGGGAGGTCACCCGAGCACGACGCCGTGAACAACGGCACGACCGAGCGTCGACCGGACCCCCGAGGGGGACCGGTGAACGACGCGTACCTCGTACGGCACGACACCGGGCTCCCGCCCGGTGACCATCGAGCGGAGCGGATCAGCCGACGCCCACTAGCGAGTGGCGACGGGTCGACCGAGAACTCGATGGAGGTGTGCACATGTCGAAGAGGATCTTCCTCGCCATGGCCAGTCTGGCAGCCCTGGTGCTGGCCAGCGGCGCCAACGTTTCCTGGATCCGCTGACCGCTGACCGCTGA
>SKTG01000215.1 GCA_007118045.1 Nitriliruptoraceae bacterium | reverse complement strand
GGCGTGGAGGAGGACAAAGGTCTTTCCGGTACCCGCCGGCCCGTGCACCAGATAGTCACCGGTTTCGCGGATGCGCTCGGCGGCCTTCTTCTGTTCGGGAGACAGCTGAAGAACCGTCCGCTCATAGTCAGCTCGAGAGCGGGTATAGGCGGTGAACCGTTCCAGGTACGACAGGTAGAGCTCTGCCGACTGCAGGCGCTCGGCGTGCTCAAGGAGCTCGACCTTCTGCTCTTCGGCTATCCGGAGCTTCTGTCTGAGCTGGTTGCTCTTTTCCTTGCGCCCGGCGGCGGTTTGCTTGAGCTGCACAAGCTCCTGTTCCTTTTGCTTAAGCTCCGCCCGAACCGCCTCGAGGGCAGCCCGAGTATCCCTTGAGTCTGCGATTTCCTTCTCTACTTCCTGTTTCTCATCTTGCAGCCTGTTGTATTGAAGACGAAGCTTTCGCATTTCGCGGTACTGCTCGATAGGTGTCTTTTTCCCCCGCCATAGCTTAAGACCCTCTTCTAGTTCGTTCAAAAGATGATGCTCCCACCCTACGGTTCTGCAGAACTCCAGAAAGTTGAACGTGGCGCTACGCGCCTCTTCGGAGGAAAGCTCCTGAAAGTCGTGCCTAACGCGATTGGTGGCGGCGTGCTCCTGGGTCAGTCGCTTTGCCAATCGCGGGACAGCTCCGGTTTCCGGGTTACACAATCCCAGATCGCGGAAGAGAATGTCTATCTTCTCTCCAAACCGGTCCAGGGTTGCGATGTAAGGTGACTGAGCGTTTGCATAGCCCTCAATCAGGGAGTGGAGTGCTACGACAAAGAACCCCTCATCCGTTCCGTTGAGCGCGAGGATTCTCTTGAGATTTGCGGGTAAGTCAGCCGTACCGAAAGACATATGGTCAGTTGCCTCTCTGTCCAGGTCCCTTCTATCAGCGTCCACCGCTGGTACGTCTTGCGAGCATGCATACCGGACATGCGCGCCGAACGAGTGTGCGTACGACGTAGCCGGAGCGCGGTGCAATACAATCCATCCGCGTCATGACGATGCTACCATAACACGGTTGGAATGGCCGTTGGTTGTTGATTATCCGGAAAAAACGACATACCCATTCCTTTGCAACGTCGAAAGTCTGATCCCTCTCTAAACCTACACCGTCATCAATGTTGATCACCCCTCCTTCCCGAACCGCTCCCGCCACGCTTTGCGGAAGGCGTGGCCGCTGATCCCGAGTAGTGATGCTGCCTGCTCGGCGTTACCGGAAGTACGCTCCAAGGCCTTCTCGTAGAGGGAGCGCTCGGCGTTGCTGAGCAACGCGCGCAGATTCACCCCTTCCTCCGGCAATCGTAGGTCGCCGAGGAGCCCGATGCTGTCCGTGGTGTTTGTGCTTCCCCGTTGTGGAGCAATCGCCGGTGGCAGCAGTTCCGGGCCGATACGATCAGTTCGCGCCGAGGCACAGATCGCGATAATGGCGTTCTCGAGTTCCCGCACGTTTCCCGGCCAGCTGTATCGGCACAGGCAATCGAGCGCTTCGGGTTCGATCTCCTTCGCCTCGTGGTACCGTGCGTTCCAATCACCAAGGAAGCGCTCGACCAGGAGTCGAATATCTTCCGGGCGCTCGCGAAGCGGCGGCAACAGAAGCGTTGTCTGATTGAGGCGTTCGTACAGGTCGCGGCGGAACGTGCCCTGCTCGATCATCTCCTCGAGTTCCTTGTTCGTTGCGGCGATCACACGCACGTCGACCGGCACCGGGGTGTCCTGCCCGACCGGAACGACCACTTTCTCCTCAAGCACACGCAATAGCTTCGGCTGTAGGTCGAGCGGGAGATCGCCGATTTCGTCGAGAAAGATGGTTCCGCCATCGGCCGCGCGGAACTGCCCAAGCCGGTCGGTGGCGGCGCCGGTGAACGCGCCCTTTACGTGTCCGAATAGTTCGCTCTCGGCAAGACTCGCGGCAATAGCAGAACAGTTAAGTGCCAGGAAGGCCGAGCCCACGCGGCTACTCTTCGAGTGGATGAGGCGCGCGACGAGTCCTTTGCCGGTACCGGTCTCACCGCGGATCAGGATCGATATGTCGTACTGCGCTACTCGTGCCGCCTTTTCGAGTACATCAGTGAACACCTTCGCTCGTCCAACGATATTCACCCCTCCGGTGTTCAGCCATTCGGTCGCCTGCGGCGCGCTGACTATTGCGAGCTCGCCGTCACCCCGCTCTCGACTGCGCACCGTCGAACGTGTTGAACGCGAGCGCCCCGCTTTGCTTTGAGCGTTTTGCGGTGTACGGATCTCCGGCAGCACTCCTGAATCGAGCCTGATCTCCTTGACCTTGTAGACCCCGCCGGCAAACCGCGGCGGGACTCCCTGCAGCAGCGTGGCATCAATCTCTCCCGCACCGACAAGCAGAAACCAACTCGTCTGCATTTGAGGAGTGCCCGGATCGAGCAATACCGAAAGCTGTGGCGATCGATGCTCGACGCTTCGCAGCACTTGGGCCGTTGCAGTGCGGAGCGCAGTGTAGATCTCCTCATAATCCACCGGTGAGTCAAGCTCGAAGTTGACGAAAGAGAACTGGACGGCAGGATCATCGATCTCCACAATCTGCTGGACGCTCCGCGCACGCTCGAGGTAGTCACCACCGGTACAGAAGAGAACGACTCGATCGAATTTGCGGAGTTCGAGGAGCGACAGGAGCGGTCCGTACTCCTCCGAGCCTTCCGGATGGGGATCGCGATAACCAACGAAGGACAGGAGTATACGCGGGTTCACGGCCACTTCATCACTATATCCCTGCACACCGATTCCATGCAAATTTCGTGCCGCTGTACCGCTCATTAAAACTCAATCGAGCACGATACACACGCGATGGCTGCTCGGCGCAATGCCATTCGTCTGCTCAGCGGTCCGGAGCCGGGAATATAATGACCGCCGCTGTAGCTATCGCGAGTGAATCGTGCATTCTCACGAACTGTAGCGATGCGTCGGCCGGATCTCGTTCAATCGTTCGTTCCGAAGCGAGACGTATCCGTAACTTCGGTTCCGCTGGGGTGGAACTGCGGTTACCAGTCGCCGTTGGAAAGTAGCAGCACCCATTTCCGGGTCGGCGTAGTTTCCCTTTCCGGTGTTGCAATTGTGTCGCGAGCAACGGATTACGCCGCTGCAGTGTCATCACCCGTCCATGGGCCAAGTTGGCATCCTTGTTGCTTCAGTACCGGCATTGCGGGCGCGAACACCTTGGTCTCTGACAATGAGCGGAGCGTGATCGAGGGCGCACGTAGGAGGTGATTCATGTATTCGGGAGAACGTGCAGTGCAGCGATTAACGGCGTCGATAAGCGGTCACGTTGCAGTTGCGTTTATGGTCGTCGTTATCTCGTTTTCCGTGTGCCCTTCGGCTACGGCACAGGATAGTGCGCGGGTCGGTGCGAAAGCGGCCGTCAATGTCAGCTGGTTCGCAGGCTCGGATTGGAACGACGCGCTGAGTTTGCTCGAAAGCCATCCGGACATCGAGAATGTCTCCAACGATTCACGTATTGGCATAATCGCCGGGGCATTCGTTGAGGTTCCTCTCGCTCCGAATTTCGCTTTCCAGTCGGAGGTCCTGTATGCAAACGTGGGAGGTGCTTACAGCTACGATGTCCCGTCGGCCGGCATGAGTTTCGATGGCACGATATCCGCAACTGCGCTCAAGCTTCCGTTATTGCTCAAGCCGAGCACCTCCACCGGCGACGACGGAGCGCTGTTCGCGATCGTTGGTCCGACACCGATATTCATTCCCGGAGACATAACGCTTGAAGAAGCCGGCGGCGCTTTCTCGGTGAGTGCCTCCGAACCGCCCGACAACCGGTTCGTTCTCGCGGCGAGCTTGGGCGCCGGCTATCAGCACACCGTCGGTTCCGGCGCAATCACTCTGGAATTCCGCTACAACCGCACGTTCACCGACATTTTCCGGAATGACAACACCCGGATTAGCGGCATAAATATCTACGTGGGGTATGGATTTGATGTGTAGTCGCCACGCAACGGTCGTCTCAGTGCTGCTCACTACCGTGCTGCTCATCGTTGTCACCAATGGGCTCGGCGCCGGCGATGAGTTCCGCCTGGCACAACAGAGCGGCTCGTCGGACCACGGATCGTTCACCGAATACCTCGAACAGACGTCCGAAGCACGAGCTGAATGGCGCCGGGAGTCGTCCGCCGCAATGCGTCGCTTTCAGGAAGCCGTTGCTCCATACCGCGAGTACTGGCTTGACCGCGCAGCGGAATTGAGCAGGCGAAGCCTCGGCGCAACGCCGGCTGAACGAGCGCGACTGAGGGAAGAACGGACTCGGTTATACGACTGGTACAGAGAGCAAACCCGCGACGCATATGACCGGTGGTCGCGGGAGTCATCGGCAGCCAGAGAACGCTATCTCGATCGAAGACAGCCGTATTTTGAGGCGTGGGCGAACGAAGCTCGCGCACGCTATGAGGCAATGGTCCGCAATTTTCGGCGGCGGTCGGACAGCGGCGACGAGCAATTCCCAGCCCGGCGCGAGGTACACTCATCACTTCTTGATCTTACCGCCTACTCCGGTAGCGGTCCGGTATCCGAGCAAGTCCTGGAAACCGTCTACGATGCGTACGGCTCAGCGGGCGGAGTTTCGTGGGACGATGTACAACGCTTCCAACACGACCTCGTGCGTACCACCGACTACCGCCATGAGGCGCGAGCGCTGCACCCAAGTGAGTTCTACGCAACCGGTGGCGGCAACTGCGTCGACTATGCGCTGGCTACCGCCGCGTTCCTGCAACATCATGGCGTGCGAAGCTATGTCGGCGGCTTCTTTCCGCCGGGTGAACAACTCGGTCATGCGGTGGTGCTGGTACCGGTGACCGAGGTGCCCGCCGGATTCGCCTCGGTCACCATCTCCGGCTGGAAGACCGAGGACGGACGAAGCGTCCCCGACGGCACCTACGTCCCGATCGACTACGAACATGTCGGTGGTTTCTCCAACGCCACCGCACCGAACGCCGAGCTCACGCGCATCTGGCGTCCGGAGCATCTTGTGGGTTTGTGGTGAGGGTGCGATGCTTCTCGACGGGGAGTGGTTTGTCGTACGTTGGTTTCCATAACACCGAGTGTAATACCTACGCTTGAGTGTTCGGTTCAGGGAGATAAGGAGGAGGCTATGGAAGAGGCTTTGACGGGACTGCTCATCGGGATTCTTGTGGCGGTTGGTATCTTTCTCATCACGCGGGAGTTCTGGTGCTGGTACTTCAAGATCAATAAGACGTTGGGCGAGCTCAATATGCAGAACCAGATGCTCGCCGAGCAGAACGCAACACTGCGCCGACAGACGCTGATCATGGCCGAATGGGCGAAGCAGGAAGGTGTCCGGGTTCAGCTCGATGAAGAATCACCGTCGAAGCGCACCCCGAGCAGACAGAACACCGACTCGGGGTCCGAAGGGGCATAGCGGGAACGCTACGATCGTGTATCGCTGCT